>JAYVNF010000256.1:0-4836 GCA_043758575.1 Rhodoferax sp. | reverse complement strand
GGATGGGAAGGTTCCCTTGAGAGACAAAAGCACTGGTTACTCCGAATGGGTTACGGTTAGGCCCAAACGCGCTCAAGAAGGGCTCTTGGCGGATGCTTGTGAGAAGGGAAGTTTCAGAGTTGCGCTTGGGACAGCTGTTTTCTGGAAAGCCACCGATTATAGCGGAGGGTAGGTACAAACCCGGCGCTTGGGGCTGGCTAATTTGTTCCTCACAGCGCTTTGACTGGCTGGATGTGTGTCTGGGTGAGCGCTGTTTATTGGCTCTACTGCGTTGTGGCTCTTGTGTTGTTTGTTGGCTTGGATGCGTTAGGGCTCTTTTGGGTGGCTTGTTGGCTCGGATGCGTCGGGGCTGTCTTGCGTTGCTTGGTGGCTCGGCAGAGGGGCTGAGGCTGTGACCCTCATGGCGGCTACCGCAAATCGGGCCACAGCCTCAGCCCCTCTGCCGCGTTGCGACTTGGTTTGTGCACGGAATGTGAAATCCGATACCGAATGCCCGTTACCCGTTACCCGCTATTCGCCATCGCTTCGCATAGGGCCTAACGATTTTCGTTTACCAACCATGCAGGTGCGGTAGCGGGGCTTGGGCCAATGACCGATTTGCGGTAGCCGCCATGAGGGCATTGGCCCAAGCCCCGATGCCGCACCGGTTTCAAAGAGCATGCTCCCCAATACAAACCCAACCAACGTAACCTGAAGTGCGAGACACACACAAAAACAGATCACCCCAGCCGCAAAGAACTGGCATGTAAACAAATCGCCGCCGCAGCAGCCACATTGAGAGACTCTTCCCCCCCAGGTTGCCCAATGCGCACAAACACGGAAGCACGCGCCATCAACTCCGGCCCCACGCCCTGCCCTTCATGCCCCATCACCCAGGCACAGGGAGCGGGAAGTTGAAGGTTTTGAATCAACTCCCCCTGGTGCGAACTGGTCACCACCAAGGGCAAGGACAGCGACAGCACATCCTCCAAAGCCAGCCCCTCGACCAGATGCAAACCGAAATGCGCCCCCATACCGGCACGCAAGACCTTAGGGCTCCAAAGCGCCGCCGTGCCCTTGAGTGCCAACACCTGGCGGAACCCAAAAGCGCCTGCGCTGCGCAAAATGGAACCCACATTGCCGGCATCCTGCACCCGGTCCAGGATGACCGTGGCGGCATCGGGCACCACGGCAGCTTGCGCCGGCAGATCCAATACAAAGCCCATGCTGGCCGGCGACTCCAGACCGCTGATGTCCTTGAACAGCGCGTCCGTCACCACCACTTTTTTGCCCGCCACCTCCGCCAACGGACCATGCGCCGTGGCCCAAAAGGACTCGGCATACACCGCCACCGCTGGCAACAAGCCGCGCTGCAGGGCGGCTCTGCACAGGTGGTCGCCCTCAATCCAGAAGCGACCGGCCTTGCGGTAGGCCGTGTTGTCCTGCGCGAGCTTGCGCAGTTCTTTCAGCAAGGGGTTATCGCGCGAGCTGACAAATACCGGCTCGGTCATGGCTGCTCTCAAACCAGAACCTGCGCCACCGGCGCAAAGGTCTTGCGGTGCTCGGGACAGGCACCGTGGCTACGCAAGGCCGCCAGGTGTTCGGCCGTGCCGTAACCCTTGTGGCCGGCAAAGCCGTACTGCGGGTATTTCAGGTCCAGCTCCCGGCACCAGCGGTCGCGCGTCACCTTGGCCAGAATCGAGGCAGCAGAGATGGCCGGCACCGTGGCGTCACCGCGCACAATCGCTTCGGCCAACACGTCCAGTACCGGCAGGCGGTTGCCATCCACCAGCACCTTGCTCGGTTTCAGGCGCAGGCCTTCGACGGCGCGGCGCATGGCCAGCAAGGTGGCTTGCAGGATGTTGAGCCGATCGATCTCTTCCACGCTGGCCTCGGCCACCGAGCAGCACAAGGCCCTGGCGCGAATCTCGTCATACAACTTTTCACGGCGCATGGGGCTGAGCTTCTTGGAGTCGTTCAGTCCTTTGATCGGATTGCGGTCGTCCAAGATCACAGCAGCGGCCACCACCGGACCAGCCAAGGGGCCGCGACCGGCCTCGTCGACACCGGCTATGAGGCCTATGCTGTCCCAGGCAAACGCGGCCTGCTGGGTTTTGGCGAGATCAACTTTGGAGGACTTTTTGGATGGCATCGGTAGCTATTGTCGCGGTGTCGCGCTGCAACTCGCGGTGCAGGGCGGCAAATTTTGTCTGCAGAGCCTGCAATTTTTCCGGTGCCTGGTTTGGCGCATCCAGCCAGGCCAGGGTTTCCTGCGCTAGCGCTTGCGGCGTGGCGGCGGCCTGCAGCAACTCGGGCACCACAAACTCGGCGCACAAAATATTCGGCAGGCCGACCCAGGGCTGCAGGCGCTTTCTGCGCATGATCTGCCAGGACAGCCAGTTCTGGTGGTAGGCAATCACCATGGGCCGCTTGAACAGCGCGGCCTCCAGCGTGGCCGTGCCACTGGCAATCAGGGTCACGTCGCAGGCGGCCAGCGCTGCATGGGACTGGCCATTGAGCACGCTGACACAGTCCTGCAAACCGCATTGCCGGACCAGGCGCTCCATACCATCGCGAAACCCCGGCACCACTGGCAGCACGAAACGGGTGGCCGGACGCGCAGCGCGAATCAGGGCTGCGGCACGCAAAAAACGTTCGGCCAAGTGGCTGATTTCCGAGCGCCGGCTGCCCGGCAGAATCGCCACCAGTGGTGCTGTGGCATCCAGGCCCAACGCCAATCGCGCCGCAGCCCGGTCCGGCTCCATGGGAATCACGCTGGCCAGTGGATGGCCAACATAGGTTGCGGCAATGCCGTGGCGCGCAAGAAGTTCGGGCTCAAAGGGAAAGATGCACAGCACGTGGTCGGCACTGCGGCGGATTTTTTCCATGCGCTCGGGCCGCCAGGCCCAGACCGAGGGGCAGACAAAGTGCACGGTCTTGATGCCGGCCCTGCGCAGGTCTTCTTCCAGCTTGAAATTGAAGTCCGGCGCGTCGGTGCCTATGAAGATGTCCGGGCGCTGCTGGAGCAGGCGTTCGCGCAACTGCTCGCGTATGCCCACAATCTCGCGGTAGCGCCGCAGCAACTCCCAGTTGAAGCCGTGCACCGCCAGCTTCTGGTGTGGCCACCAAGCCGCAAAGCCCTGGCGTTCCATGTGCGGGCCGCCTATGCCGAAGCTGGTGAGTGCCGGCCACCGGGCCTTCAAGCCGCCCAGCAACAGGCCGGCCAGCAGATCACCCGAAACTTCGCCGGCGACCATGGCCACTGCGGGTGCATCTGCCATGGGGTACCTAGCGCACGATGCCGCGTTGCGGCGAAGTCTGCTCCAGAAAGCCCAGCATCATCTCCACATCCGGTGCGGCTTCGGGTGTGTCATCCACCAGACCGGCGATACGGGTGCGGGCGTTCTCCAGCGTCAGGTCATCGCGGTACAAGGCCTTGTGCATGGCCTTGACGGCACCGATGCGCTCGGGGGTAAAACCACGCCGGCGCAGACCCTCGTAGTTCATGGAGCGCGCCGAGGCCGGCTGGCCCTGGCACATGACAAAAGGTGGCAAGTCTGCAAACAGCAAGGCGCACATGGCGGTCATGCTGTGCGCGCCAATGCGCACGAACTGGTGCACCACGGTAAAGCCGCCCAGGATCACCCAGTCACCCACATGCACATGGCCGGCCAGTTGCGAGTTGTTGGCAAAGATGGTGTGGTTGCCGACCTGGCAGTCATGCGCCAGGTGCACATAGGCCATGATCCAGTTGTCATCGCCCACGCGGGTAACACCCACATCACCGGGCGAGCCGATGTTGAAGGTGCAGAACTCGCGCACCGTGTTGCGGTCGCCGATGACCAACTCGCAGGGTTCGCCAGCGTACTTCTTGTCCTGCGGAATCGCGCCCAGAGAGCTGAACTGGAAAATCCGGTTGTCCTGGCCTATGGTGGTGTGGCCTTCGATCACCACATGCGGGCCGATGGTGGTGCCTGCACCTATGCGCACGTGCGGGCCAATCACCGTGTATGGGCCCACCGTCACCGAGCTGTCGAGCTCGGCCTTGGGGTCAATCACCGCCGTGGCGTGTATCGCGCTCATGCCAGCGCCCTCAAGCGACGGAGCGCATGGCGCAGGTCAGCTCGGCTTCCACCGCCAGTTCGGTACCGACCATGGCGCGGGCCTTGAACTTGAAGATGCCGGCCTTCATGCGCACCAGCTCGGCTTCCAGAATCAGCTGGTCACCGGGCTCTACCGGACGCTTGAAGCGGGCACCGTCGATACCGGCAAAGTAGTACACCATGTCTTCACTGGGCGTGGTGCCCAGGGTGTCAAAGGCCAGCAGTCCGGCGGCCTGGGCCAGGGCTTCCAACATCAGCACGCCCGGCATCACCGGACGGTTGGGAAAGTGACCCTCGAAAAACGGCTCGTTGATGGTGACGTTTTTCAGCGCCTTGATGCGCTTGCCTTTTTCCAGCTCTATCACCCGGTCCACCAGCAAAAAGGGGTAGCGGTGCGGCAGCTGTTTGAGAATTTTGTGGATGTCCATCATGGTTTATTTTCTTTCTCCAAAGTCTTGATGCGGTCGCGCAAGGTGTGCAGCTGCTTGAGCGTGGCTGCGTTGCGCTCCCAGGAAGCGTTGTCGTCCAACGGGAACACGCCGGTGTAGTGGCCCGGCTTGCTGATGGACTTGGTCACCAAGGTGGCGGCCGAGATGTTCACACCATCGGCCAGGGTCAAATGGCCCAGCACCACCGCACCGCCACCTATGGTGCAGTGCGCGCCTATGGTGGCGCTGCCGGCCACGCCGACGCAGCCGGCCATGGCGGTGTTGCGGCCCACGCGCACGTTGTGGCCGATCTGGATCAGGTTGTC
>JAYVNF010000255.1:0-14439 GCA_043758575.1 Rhodoferax sp. | reverse complement strand
GCCCGGCGCGCGCAGCGTCACGTAGCGGACTCGATCACGACGCTACGTCTGCGCCTGAGCGTCGTACTCGCCAGCGACCTGGGGCATTGCCCTCATTGTCACTGGGTAAGTCGAAGATTAAATTTATGACACAGTAAGACTAAGCGGCTGTCGGGAAGATGCCGCGCTCGGTGACCACATAGTCCATGGCCACGTCAAGCGCCTGCGGATGGATGGTTTCAACGCGGGACAGCTCGAAGGCCACGCCAATGCTGAGCGGGCGGGGCTGGATGCTGGCCAGCGTGCGGTCATAAAAGCCCCCGCCATAGCCCAAACGAAAACCCCGGGCATCAAACGCCACCGGAGGCATGATCAAGGCCTGAGGCTGCACGAGCGCGGTGCCTTGTGGCACCGGAATGTCATACGCACCACGGCCCATGGCCACACCGGGTGACCAGCTTCGAAAGCGCAGGGGTGCGGCTTTTTGCACCACCTCCGGCAAGGCCGAGATCGCGCCCCGCTGGCGCAAGTGGTGTGCTGCATGGCGCGGATCAAACTCGCCCTGAAAGGGCCAGTAAATGCCGATGGCCATGCGCGCCAACTGGGGGAAGCCATCGATCAGATGCTGGGTGATAGCCGCGCTCCAGGCCCGCCGGTCCACCGCGGATACTGCCTGGCGTTGGGCCAACAGCGCTTTGCGCAGACTGGCCTTCCAGGCTTTGATGTCATCGCCAGGCAGAAGCAGGCCATGCATTCAGATCCCCGGCAACTCGCTGTCGAGCTGCGGCGCGGCCACGCCCAGATGCCGGTAGGCCGCCAGGGTGGCGATGCGCCCGCGCGGGGTGCGCTGCAAAAAGCCTTGCTGGATCAGGTAGGGCTCGATCACGTCTTCAATCGTCTCGCGCTCTTCGCCAATGCTGGCGGCGATATTGTCCAGCCCCACCGGCCCGCCATCAAAGCGGTGGATCACAGCCTCCAACAACTTACGGTCCATCAGGTCAAAGCCTTGCGGGTCCACATCCAGCATGACCAGGGCGCGGTTGGCGATGTCCAGGTCGATCAAGCCTTTGCCCTTGACGTCAGCGTAGTCGCGCACGCGGCGCAGCAGGCGGTTGGCAATGCGCGGCGTGCCACGGGAGCGCCGCGCAATCTCAAAGCCGCCGTCCTCATCCATGGGCACCTTCAAGAGTCCAGCGCTGCGCGTGACGATGCGCAGCAATTCCTGCGAGGTATAGAACTCCAACCGGGCGACGATGCCAAAGCGGTCGCGCAAGGGGTTGGTCAGCATGCCGGCGCGCGTGGTGGCGCCCACCAGGGTGAAAGGCTGCAGATCGAGCTTGATGGAGCGCGCCGCTGGCCCCTCGCCAATCATGATGTCGATCTTGTAGTCTTCCAGCGCCGGGTAGAGGATTTCCTCCACCACGGGCGACAGACGGTGGATCTCGTCGATAAAGAGAACATCGTTCTTTTCCAGATTGGTCAGCAGTGCGGCCAGGTCCTTGGGCTTTTCCAGCACCGGGCCGCTGGTCTGACGCAGATTGACACCCAACTCATGCGCAATGATGTGGCTCAGGGTGGTCTTGCCCAGGCCAGGCGGGCCGAACAGCAGCACGTGGTCCAGCGCCTCCGAGCGCATCTTGGCCGCGCCAATAAAGATTTCCAGCTGCTCGCGCACCTTGGCCTGGCCCACGTACTCGTCCAGCAGCTTGGGGCGCAGGGCGCGTTCAATCGCCTCTTCCTGGGGTGAGGTGGGCGCGGCGGACACCATGCGCAGAGGCGGTGCGGCAGAAAAATCGTCGGTCTGGATACTCACGGAATCAATCGCAATACGGTGGGGAAAGATGTGGATAGCCCACTATAGCGCGTGGCACACCCGGCTCCAAAGGGCTCAAGTATGGGCCGCGCAAGCCGATATACCAGACAGGTACAGCCGGATACCGTATGTGCACCCGTCGCACGCTGGCTGCCAAGGAAGCTCCCTATGGAAATCAAGACCCTGCCCCACCTGCCCCTGCGCCGCGCCTTGCACCTGCTGATGGCCAGTGCCCTGCTGCTGAGCGCGTGGTCCCTGGGAACCGCACATGCCGAGGATGCCCATGCGCCGGCCAAGGCGGCGGAAGAGAAAAAAGAACTGATCGAAATACCCTTGATCAAGCAGCGCAAGGCCGAAATGGCGGCTGCGGCCGCGGCAGAGGCCTCGGCCCCTGCCAAAGAGAAGTCTGGCAAAGAACCCAGCGAGGCGGTCAAACAGTTGCGCCAGGCCCTGACCGTGATTGGCACACCCAGCAAAAAGACCGGCATGGAAACGGCCGAAAAATCAGGGGAAACGGCCATGGAAAAGCCGCTGACGCACAGCGCAGAGAAGCGCCACTACGCCGCCAGCCCCGCCGCAGAGCCAATGCAAAGCAGCCGCCAGTACACCAAGGCCCGCGCGCTGGCTCTGGCCCAGGGCGAGCCCGCCGGCCCAGCAGATGAGCATGCGGCAGAGGGCCATGGCGCAGAAGTGCATTGGGCCTATGACGGCGACAACGGTCCGCAAAACTGGGCAAAGCTCAAACCCGAATTCAATCTGTGTGCCATTGGCAAGCGCCAGTCCCCCATTGCCATCCAGTCCGATGCGACGCTGCAAGGCCCGGCCGAGCCGGTGCAGTTCAACTACACGCCCAGCCGCGGCACCGTGGTCAACAATGGCCACACGGTGCAGGTGGATGTGGAAGGCGAGAACAGCATCACCGTGCGCAATGCCAGCTACAAGCTGCTGCAGTTCCATTTCCACACACCCTCGGAGGAGATGATCAACTCCAAGCGCTACGCCATGGTGGCCCACCTGGTGCACAAGAACGAGGCCGGCCAGCTGGCGGTGGTGGCGGTGCTGCTGGAGCAAGGCGAGCCCAACGCCTTTATTGACAAAGTCTGGACCTATATGCCGCTGGACACCAATGACAAGGTACGCATGCCCGAAGGGCTGCTGGATGTGAATGAAATCCTGCCCAAGGACCAGCGTTACTACCAGTTCATGGGCTCGCTCACTACGCCACCGTGCACCGAGGGCGTGCTGTGGATGGTGCTCAAACAGCCGGTGAAAATCAGCCCGGCCCAGTACCGGCTGTTTCGCCAGCAGTTCCCGCTGAATGCGCGCCCAGTCCAAGCCATCAACGGCCGTCCGGTGCGAGACGCACAGTAAATAGAACCCCACGCTTGTCACTGCGTGTACTGCGCTGCCCCCAAAGGGGGCTAACCCGGCTTGGGGCGGCCCGGCGCCGGGTGGCTTACTTCGCCAGCGCGCGCAGCGCCAGCTTGATGCCGTCGCTCACCCCCACGTCGGGCGGCAGGGCCTTGAGCGCGGCGGCCGCTTCCTTATCGCTGTAACCCAGCGCCAGCAGGGCCTGCAGGATGTCTGCCTGGGCACCGCTGGCGGCACCCAGGGGCGCGCCTATGTCGGCACCCAGCTTGCCCTTGAGTTCGAGCAGCAGGCGTTCGGCGGTCTTTTTACCAATGCCTGGCACCTTGATCAGGCGGCCGGCCTCCTGCAGGGTGACGGCTTGCGCCAAGTCGCTCACGCCCATGCCGGAGAGCACCGAGAGCGCGGTGCGCGGGCCAACGCCGGAAATCTTGATCAACTCGCGAAAGGCCTCGCGCTCGGTGGCATTGCCGAAGCCATACAGAATTTGTGCGTCCTCGCGCACTACAAAATGCGTCAGCAGCGAGACTTTTTCACCGACTGCGGGCAGGTTGTAAAAAGTGCTCATGGGGACATGCACCTCGTAGCCCACGCCGCCACAGTCCACCAGGACCTGGGGGGGATTCTTGTCACTCAGTGTGCCGGTGAGCTTGCCTATCATTTTGTGCCTATCATGGGGTTACCTATACCGTTTGCCGTGAGGAATTATCAGCTTGATTCAGAGACACCTGTTCACCCCGCTGAACAACACCCGCCTGTCGCATCTGTGCGGCCCCACCGACGAACATCTGCGCACCATTGAGCTGGCCCTGGAGGTGCGCATTGCCCACCGCCATGAGCAGTTCAAAGTGGAAGGCCCCAAGGCCCGGGTGCAGCGCGCCATGGACATGCTGCAGGCCCTGTACGAGATGGCGGCGCGGCCGATTTCCGCGGCCACGGTGCAGCTGATGCTCTCTGGAGACGGTTCGGCCGACGCCAAGGATGGCCCCGGACTGGCCACCCGGCGCGCCGATCTGAAGCCGCGCACCCAGAACCAGGCGCTGTACCTGGACAATATTGCCGAGTTCGACATCACCTTTGGCATAGGCCCGGCCGGCACCGGCAAGACCTACCTGGCCGTGGCCGCAGCGGTGGACGCCCTGCAGCGCAGCGCCGTGCAGCGCATTGTGCTGACGCGCCCGGCGGTGGAAGCCGGAGAGCGCCTAGGCTTTTTGCCGGGGGACCTGAACCAGAAAGTCGACCCCTATTTGCGCCCACTCTACGACGCGCTGTACGACCTGATGGGCTACGAGCAGGTGGTCAAGGCGTTCGAGCGCCAGGCCCTGGAAATTGCGCCGCTGGCCTTTATGCGCGGGCGCACGCTGAACAACGCCTTTGTGATTCTGGACGAGGCCCAAAACACCACGCCCGAGCAGATGAAGATGTTCCTGACCCGCGTTGGTTTTGGCACCAAGACCGTCATCACCGGCGATGTGAGCCAGATCGACCTGCCCAAGACCCAGCTCAGCGGCCTGGTGGAGGCCGAGCGCATTCTGCGCCGCGTGCCGGGCATTGCCATCACGCGCCTGACCAGCGCCGACATCGTGCGCCACCCGCTGGTGGCCCACATTGTGGACGCCTACGACGCCGCCCGCCTGAGCGACCTGCCCACTATTTCCATACCTGAGCCGGCGCCCGAACTGGCCCGCATAGGACTGCCCAAAACCCGCACACCGAAAGCACGCCCATGATGCCGGCCCTCTCCCTCTCGCTGCAATTCGGCGCCCTGGGCGATGCCCAACCGCACAGCACCGCCCTGCCCCGCCACAAGGTGACACGCTGGATTCGCCATGCGCTAGATGCAGACGCCGAAATCACCGTGCGCATCGTGGACAGCGAGGAGGGGCAGGCCCTGAACCGCGACTTCCGCAAAAAAGACTACGCCACCAATGTGCTGACCTTTGACTACACCCAGGCCCCGCTGGTCACCGCCGATCTGGTGCTGTGCGCCCCTGTGGTGGCCAAGGAAGCCAAGGAACAGGGTAAGACACTGCAGGCGCACTATGCACACCTGATCGTGCACGGCACACTTCATGCACAGGGCTGGGACCATGAAACATCCAAAAAAAACGCCTTGGAGATGGAAGCCAGGGAAGTCGAGATTCTGGGCCGACTCGGCTTTGCCAACCCCTATGTTTGACCGGCGCAACCCGCGCCTTGTGCTGGGCGCACTGATGTTGGCCTGCACCGCGCTGTCCCAGGCCCAGCCCATCTCGGGTGCCACCAGCTGGGCCTTCAGCCCGGCCCGCGACACCTTCAGCGCCGACTCCTTGCTGGACCTGCGCTCCCTGAACGAGGCGGTGGCCGGCGAAACCGGCATGGTGCGCAGCAACGCGCAGGGTGACCTGGTTCGCGGCGATGGCACGCCCTTGCGACTGTGGGCGGTCAACACCGGTGTTGCCGACTTGAGCAATGCGCCAGCCAGGCCCTTGTGGCAGCTTGGGGCCCCGGACCTGGCGCGCCATGCGCGCTTTCTGGCCAAACGTGGTGTGAATATGGTGCGCCTGCACAAGCAGCTCAGCCCCGACCTGCAGGCCAACCCAAACGCCACCATCACCGACATCAACATGGCCGAACGCGATGCCATCTGGCGCACGGTGGCCGCCATGCGCAAGGAGGGGATTTACACCACCCTGTCGCCCTACTGGGCCAACAACACCAAGCTGTCTGCCAAATGGGCGATTGCGGGGGGCGCCAAACAGCCGGTCGAAGGCCTGCTGTTTTTTGACGAGACCCTGCAACAGGCCTACAAGGTCTGGCTGCGCAAGCTGCTCACCGAAAAAAACCCCTATACCGGCATCAGCCTGGCGCAAGACGCCAGCGTGGCCATCATTGAGCTGCAAAACGAGGACAGCCTGCTGTTCTGGACGGTGGACCAGATCCAGGGCCTGCAGCGCGTGGCGTTGGAGCGCCGCTATGGCAGCTTCCTGCAAAAGAAATACGGCTCGCTGGCCCAGGCCCAGAGTGCCTGGCGCGGCGCGGGTGAGTCTGCTGACGTTGCGCAAGATGGGCGCATGGCACTGCTGCCGGTCTGGGAGCTTTCCATCGCGGCCCGGGTCTGGCCGGTGATAGGCGACCCCAAAGACCTGTTGGGCGGCCATGCGGCACGGCGAGCGGACCAGACTGAGTTCCTGAGCCGCACCATGTACAGCTTCAACGCCAGCATGGTTGACTACCTGCGCAAAGAACTGGGCGTCAAGCAGCTGATCAACGCCGGCAACTGGAAAACTGCCAGCGCCACCTACCTGAATGACGCCGAACGCTGGAGCTATACCGCCGGTGATGTGGACGCGGCCAATGTCTATACCGGTGGTGTGCACAAGGGCCCCAACGAGGGTTGGGCCATAGGCAATGGCGACCAGTTCACCAGCGACAGCGTGCTGCGCAATCCACGCCTGCTACCCATCAACTTCAAGCAGACCCAGGGCCGGCCCATGCTGGTGACCGAGGGCAGCTGGGTGATGCCCAACAACTATGGTGCCGAAGGGCCTTTCCTGATTGCGGCCTACTCCTCGCTGACCGGGGTGGACGGCTACTACTGGTTTGCCACCGGTGATGAAGGCTGGACGCCACCGCAGTCGGCCAACGGCTACCAGGCCAACCAGGGCAAATGGATTTTTGCCACGCCCGAAATTCTGGGCAGCTTTCCGGCCGCAGCCCTGGCCTACCGCCTTGGATACATCGGCAAGGGCGCGCCCGTCGTGGTTGAAAACCGGCCGCTGGCCGACCTGTGGCAGCGCAGGACACCGCTGATCACCGAAAGCCCCAGCTTTGACCCCAACCGCGATGTCGGCGACATTGCCAAAACCTCCAGCGTGCAAACCGGCGTGTCCCCCGACGCCTTCCAGGTCGGCCCGGTACAAATTGCCTTTGGCAAGGACCCAGCGCAAACCCAGGTGGCGCCCCTGGCCACATGGACGGGCGCCGGCGACATCCGCTCCAATACCGGCGAGCTGGTCATGGATGCCTTGCGCGGCTTTTGCACCATCAACGCACCCAAGGCGCAGGGGGTGGCAGCACACTTTCTGGGCGCCCCGGCGCACCAGCTGCAGGACGTGAAGTTCGTGTCCGAAAACACCTTTGGCGCCGCCATGGCGGTGTCGCTGGACGACGCGCCGCTCAAGACCTCGCACCGCATCCTGGTGCAATTCGCCACCCAGAGCCGACCCAATGGCTGGAGCGATGTGCCGACCTCGATTGCGCTGGCCGATGGCAGCCGCGTGGACGGCTACGTGGTGAAGTCCATCGGCCAGTCGCCCTGGATGGTGCAGCGCGCCAAGCTGGAGGTGACCGTGAACAACCCGGCTTTGAGCAAGGCGCTGGTGCTGGACATGAATGGCATGGTTACGCAAACCCTGGAACTCAAGCGCAGCGCTGGCGCTGTGAGCTTTCGCTTTCCAGCGACGGCGATGTACGTGGTGTTGCAGTAGGGGGCGCGGGGGCTACCCGCATCGGAATCGTCACCGGCCCGTCATTTACCAATTCCACCGCCATTTCGGCGGCAAAGCGCCCGGTCTGCACCAGGGGATGGGCGGCACGGGCCTGGGCCACAAAGTAGTCGAACAGGCTGCGGCCCAACTCTGGCGCTGCCGCCGCGGTAAAGCTGGGGCGGTTGCCGCCCGTGGTGTCCGCTGCCAGGGTGAACTGGCTGACGATCAACAGACCGCCTTGTGTGCCCTGACCATCCAGGTTCTGGATGCTCAGGTTCATCTTGCCGTTGGCGTCGCTGAACACGCGCAGCTTCAGAATCTTGGCCAGCAGCTTGTCTGCCTCTGCCTGGCTATCGCCCTGTTCGGCGCAGACCAGCAGCAAAAAGCCGCGGCCAATCTCACCGACCACCGCATCCTCCACCGTGACCTTTGCGCGGCTGACGCGCTGTACCAAAGCCAGCATGCGTGTGCGCTCAGGCCAGGGTGACGCGGGCGAACTTGCGCTTGCCCACTTGCAGCACATAGGTGCCGGCAGAAAGCTTCAGACCCTTGTCGCTGACCACTGTGCTGTCGATACGCACTCCGCCGCCGTCAATCAGGCGGTTGCCCTCGCCACTGGAGGCGGCCAGGCCGGCCGACTTGAGCAGTGCACCGATGCCAAGTGCCGCACCGCCCTCGACCAATGCCAGGCTAATCTCGTCGACCTGCTCCGGAATGCCGCCCTTGCTGCGGTTGATGAAGTCCTGTTCGGCGGCCTCTGCAGCAGCGGCCGAGTGGAAGCGGGCCGTGATTTCCTTGGCCAAGGCCACCTTGGCGTCCTTGGGGTTGCGCCCTGCAGCCACCTCGGCCTTGAGCGCAGCAATATGGGCTTCGCTCTGGAAGCTCAGCAGGGTGTACCACTTCCACATCAGCACGTCCGAGATGCTTAAGCACTTGGCAAACATGGTGTTTGGCTCTTCCGAGATGCCGATGTAGTTGTTCTTGCTCTTGGACATTTTTTCCACGCCATCCGTTCCTTCGAGCAGGGGCATGGTCAGAATGCACTGCGGCTCCTGGCCGTATTCGGCCTGCAGGGTGCGCCCCATCAGCAGGTTGAACTTCTGGTCGGTGCCGCCCAGCTCCAGATCGCTTTTCAGGGCCACGGAGTCATAGCCCTGCATCAGCGGGTAGAGGAATTCGTGCACGGCGATCGGCGTACCCGCCTTGAAGCGGTCGTGGAAATCGTTGCGCTCCATCATGCGCGCCACGGTGTAGCGCGAGGCCAGCGCGATCATGCCGCGCGCGCCCAGCGGATCGCTCCACTCGCTGTTGTAGCGGATCTCGGTTTTGCTCGGGTCCAGCACCAGGCTGGCCTGCTTGTAGTAGGTCTCGGCGTTGCACTTGATCTGCTCGGCCGTCAGCGGCGGGCGCGTGCTGTTGCGCCCACTGGGGTCACCAATCATGCTGGTGAAGTCGCCAATCAAGAAGATGACGGTATGGCCCAGGTCCTGCAATTGGCGCATCTTGTTGAGCACCACGGTGTGGCCGATGTGGATGTCAGGCGCCGTGGGGTCCAGGCCCAGCTTGATGCGCAGTGGTGTGCCGCTGGCTTCGGAGCGGGCCAGTTTTTTGACCCACTCTTCCTGGGGGATGAGTTCTTCGCAACCGCGCAGGGTCACGGCCAAGGCCTCACGAACACGGTCGGTTACAACAAATGCGGGGTTGGAGGCTTGATTCATAAGGGTTTTTAGTCTGGCCGGAGCAGCCTTGGCCGCTATACTGGGTGGTCCTTCCTGCAACGCGCAAGGAACCTGCGGCTGCAATTTTAGTCGCGTCGCCCTGCCCCCTGGAGCCCCGATTTTGACAAGTGCTTTTTACCGCACAGCGGCGCAGCTGTTGGCTGCCAGCACCGCGCTGTTGACCCGCCATCCCAAACGCATTACCGCCACGCTGGCCGCCCTGATGTTGACAGGAACCGGCTTCAGCTTTGCCATTGCCAACCTGGCGCCCGACGCCTCGCAGCTGCCCGTGCATAGCATTGCCGAGGTGCTGGCCAACCCCGATCTGGGCGCCCAGGCCACGGTTCTGGAGGCACAGGCCCAGACCTTGAACCTCTACCGCTCCGACCTGACCCGCTCCACCGACACGGCAGAAAGCCTGCTCAAACGCCTGGGCATTTTTGATCCTCAAGCGGCCAGCTTTTTGCGCACCGATGCCTTGGCGCAAAAGCATGTGCTGGGTCGCGTAGGCCGCGCCATAACAGCAGAGGCCAGCGGTAACAACAGCTTGCTGAAGTTGCAGCTGCGCTGGAGCCCCGAGGCGGACGGCATGTTCAAGCGCCTGAGCATCGAGCGCAGCGCTAGCGGTTTTGTCTCGCGCCTGGAGACCCTGCCCCTGATTGCCTCCACCCGCATGGCCGGCGGCACCATCAGTTCCACCCTGTTTGCTGCCACCGATGCGGCACGGATTCCGGATTCGGTCTCCAGCCAGTTGGCCGAAGTGTTCTCTGGCGATATCGATTTCCACCGCACCTTGCGCAAAGATGACCACTTTTCTGTGGTCTACGAAACCCTGGAAGGCGATGGCGAACCCCTGCGCAGCGGACGGCTGCTGAGCGCTGAGTTTGTGAACGGTGGCAAGAGCTACCAGGCCATGTGGTTCCAAGAACCCAGCCATCCGACGGTCGCTGCCGGCCAGGCACGCGAACAGGCCAAGGGTGCGTACTACACTCTGGCAGGCGAAAGCCTGAAGCGCGCCTTCCTGGCCTCGCCCATGGAGTTTTCGCGCATCACCAGCGGCTTCAGCATGCGTTTCCATCCGATTCTGCAGGTTTGGAAAGCCCATCTGGGCGTGGACTATGCAGCCCCCATTGGCACAGCTGTGCGTAGTGTGGGGGATGGTGTGGTTGAGTTCGCCGGCGTGCAAAACGGCTTTGGCAATGTCGTCAAGATCAAGCACCAAAACCAGACCAGCACCGTATATGCGCACCTGAGCCGCATCAATGTGCGCCTGGGCCAGTCCGTAGCCCAAGGTCAGAACGTGGGCTTGGTGGGCATGACCGGCTGGGCCACTGGCCCGCATCTGCATTTTGAATACCGCGTGAACGGCGTGTACCACGACCCGCAGACCATTGCCCGGCGCAACGACACCGTACCACTTACGGCAGCCCTCAAGCCCTTATTCGACCAGGCCGCCGCCCAGGCGCGCATGGCCTTGGCTGCGGCCAGCCAGCTGCAGTTCAGCAGCGTCGAATAGCCAGCAGAAAGCAGCACCCGTGTCGGAGCTGTACATCGGCTTGATGTCGGGCACCTCGCTTGACGGGGTGGACGGCGTGTTGGTGGATTTTGCCCCGGCCACACCCCGGGTGCTGGGCCACGTCAACGCGGCGTTTCCGGAATCCCTCAAGCACGAGCTGCTCCAACTCAATGCCCCAGGTCCGAATGAATTGCACCGCGCCGCCTTGGCTGCCAATGCCCTGGTACGGGTCTATGCCGCCGTGGTGGCGCAGCTGCTGGCCGCTTGCCAGCTGGCAACGCCTGACGTGCGCGCCATCGGTGCCCACGGCCAGACCGTGCGCCACCGGCCACGGCAATTTGACGGCACCGGCTACACCCTGCAGCTGAACCAGCCCGCCCTGCTGGCGGAGTTGACAGGCATCGATGTAGTAGCGGATTTTCGCAGCCGTGATGTAGCTGCCGGCGGCCAGGGTGCGCCGCTGGTGCCGCCCTTTCACCAGGCTTTTTTTGGGCAGCTGCCGGGTCGCAGCGGCGTGCTCAATGTGGGCGGCATTTCCAATCTCACGCTGCTCAGCGCGGCCAAGCCGAGCGCCATCCTTGGCTTTGACTGTGGCCCCGGCAATGCGCTGATGGACGCCTGGTGCCTGGCCCATACCGGTGCGCCCTACGACGACTGCGGTAGCTGGGCGGCAAGCGGTCTGGTGCACGCCGGTCTGCTGCAAAGCCTGTTGGACGAAGCGTTTTTTGCGCTGCCACCGCCCAAGAGCACGGGCAGGGATTTGTTCAACACACCTTGGCTGCAGGCCAGGCTGGCAGGATTTGAAACCCTGGCTGCGCGCGATGTGCAGGCCACCCTGACCGAGTTGACCGCACGCAGCTGCGCCCACAGTCTTCAAACCCATGCCGCAGGCTGCGAACGGCTGATTGTGTGTGGCGGTGGTGCGCTCAACACGCATCTGATGCAACGCCTGCGGGACTTGCTGCCCGGCTGCGTGGTGCTCCCTTCGGATGCCTTTGGCCTGCCGGCGCTACAGGTAGAGGCCACCGCCTTTGCCTGGCTGGCACGCCAATGTGCAGAGCGTAAAACCGCCAGCCTGAAAAGCGTTACGGGCGCACTGGGCGCCCGTATTCTTGGTGCAATCTACGCGGCCTGATCAGGTCGAGAAGGATGAACCGCAACCGCAGGTGCTGGTGGCATTCGGGTTCTTGATCACGAACTGCGCACCTTGCAGGTCTTCCTTGTAATCGATCTCGGCACCCAGCAGGTACTGGTAGCTCATGGCGTCGATCAGCAGGGAGACACCGTTTTTGGTCATGGTGGTGTCGTCTTCATTGGTGATTTCATCAAAGGTGAAACCGTACTGGAAGCCGGAACAGCCGCCACCCTGCACGAACACGCGCAGCTTCAAATCGGGATTGCCTTCCTCGGCAATCAGGTCGGCAACTTTGGCCGCCGCGCTGTCCGTGAACAGGATTGGGGCTGGCATTTCGGTCTGTATATTGTCTGCAACGGCGCTCATGGTCGGCTCCTGTCAAATCTGGAATAACTCAATACTACAGCAAATCGCTCGGGATTAGCGTCAAGGACTTATTGCCGCCAGCTTCAGTGGGGGCTTTTCCTCGCCTTCCAGCAGCGGGCGTAGCTGGCCGGTGATCAAAGCACCCTGGTGCATTTCCAGTGCCGTGTACTGAACATCGCCTTCAATACGGGCCTTGGGTTGCAGCTCCAGCATGTGGCGCGCAGAAACCGGCCCCTTGACCGAGCCGTTGATGATGATGTGGTCTGCGGTGACCGAACCCATGACCCGGGCCGACTCCGACACCACCAGCAGGCTGGTTTGCCCCTCATGGGCACTGATATCACCGCTGACCTCGCCATCAATGCGCAGTCCATCGGTAAAGCGGATGTCGCCGCTGATGTGGCTACCCTCGGCAATCAGGCTTTTGATGGGCGGTTGCTTCTTCTTGTTGAACATGGGGTTGCCTGCAATGGGTTGACTAGAGCTTCAGGGACTGGCTGGCACGCACGGTGTTGCCTTCCAGGACCTTGGCCACCACGGCCTTTACCAGGACCTGGGGCGGCACTTCAAAAACACCTTCCAGGCGGCCGTATTGCTTGAGGCTAAAGCTTTGCGCCCCCATAGGCAACGCGGCCGTCCAGGGCTTGCCGTTTTGCAGCCCGCTAAAGCTCAACTCCAGCCGGCCATTGAAGGCCACTGTGCTCTTGCTGGCCTGGATCACCAGCACCTGCCACTTCAAATCCTTGCCGTTTTGCATCTCGGCCTGCAGGCCGCGTATGGCGACACCCTCGCTACCGTTGGAGGGAATCAGTTTTTCAAAGAACCCCAGGTCGTCGCGCAAAGACTGGTTTTCGGCCTGCAACTGTTTGACTTGCTCCAACAGCTTGTCCTCAGATGCCTTGCCGGCGGTGACCAAGGTGCCAGCGGTGTTGGCAATTGACTGCGCCTTGTCGCGCTCTTCCTGAACCTTTTCGAAGGCGCTGTGCTGGCTTGCCATCTGCGTTTGCAGCTGCAGCAGCTCCTGTTTGGCACCGTGCTCCAGGCCGGCAATGTCGCGGCCAAACTCAAAGGCCCACAGGCCGATGGCGGCACAAAAGCCCAGCACAATCGCCGCCACGGCCCAGCGAAACGGCCAGGGCAAAGAACTGCGCACCGCCATGCGGGGCGCACTGATGGTGAGGCGGCGGCGTAGCAGTCGAAAGCGCATGGAGGCCGCAGTCTAGCAGCCCCAAGAAAGAAGCCGCCGGAACTTGCGTTCCAGCGGCTTCTTGCTTTGTAAGCAGATGCTTAGCGCTTGGAGAACTGCTTGCGACGGCGAGCGCCGTGGAAGCCGACCTTCTTACGCTCGACTTCACGTGCATCACGTGTCACGAAGCCAGCCTGGCTCAAGGCGGGCTTGAGGGTGGCGTCGTAGTCGATCAGGGCACGGGTAATACCGTGGCGGGTGGCACCAGCCTGGCCGGACTCACCGCCGCCTGCCACATTGACCATGATGTCAAAGGTTTCAGCGTGGTTGGTCAACAGCAGGGGCTGCTTGCAGATCATGATGGAGGTAGCGCGACCGAAGAAGTTTTCGATGGCCTTGCCGTTCACTACGATTTGGCCGGAGCCTTTTTTCAGAAACACGCGGGCGACGCTGGATTTGCGACGGCCGGTTCCATTGTTCCATTCACCGATCATTTGGCGGCCTCTCTCTTCACTGCGTTGGCAGAAATACCGGGGATGTCCAGAACCTTGGGCTGCTGGGCGGTATGGGGATGCTCGGCACCACCGTAGACCTTGAGCTTCTTGATCATGGCGTAGCCCAGGGGACCCTTGGGCAGCATGCCCTTGACGGCTTTTTCCAAAGCGCGGCCGGGATGCTTGGCTTGCATGTCACGGAAGTTGGTGGCAGTGATGCCGCCGGGGTAACCGGAGTGACGGTAGTACACCTTGTCGATCGGCTTGGCGCCGGTGACACGGAGTTGGGATGCGTTGACGATGACGATGAAATCGCCGGTATCGACGTGAGGCGTGTAAATGGCCTTGTGTTTGCCGCGCAAACGGAGAGCAACTTCGCTGGCTACTCGTCCGAG
>JAYVNF010000254.1:0-14467 GCA_043758575.1 Rhodoferax sp. | reverse complement strand
TTGGTCATATCCGATGCAACCCTATCGGCAATCAACATCGAACGCGACGAGTTCCGTGGCGACTGGAATTACTGTATCCGGGCTGGATAATTGACCATATTATTTATTAACAGACTCTAAGCCCAACTGGTCTGCACAAGCCCTGCTGGACGCGGCAGATGCCACACAACGAAGCATTTACTACCCCAAGGCCGGCGCGTTGCGCAGCTTCACCTACGCCAACCTGAGCGCCGATTCGCTGCAAGGCTATTTTGATAATTTTTGCAGCAAGACCGGTACCGCACAGGGTGCAGCCCCCAGCCAATGTGGTGCCGCCAGCGACGCCAGCAAAAGCCTGGCCAACAGCGGCGCCCTGCTGGTGGACTAACTGCGCGGCGTAAAAACCTATGCCAACGACCTGGTCTTCAGGCACCGCGAACACCTGCTGGGAGACCTGGTGAACGCATCCCCGGTGTGGGTCGGACAGCCGTCCTTTCGCTACCAGGAGAACGTCTACACCGCCTTCAAGGCCAGTGCGCGCCAGCCCATGGTGTACGCAGCGGCCAACGACGGCATGTTGCACGCCCTGGACAGCGCCACAGGAGTAGAAAAGTGGGCATACATCCCCTCGTTCGTCATGCCCCGTCTGTACCAGCTGGCCGACAGCAACTACGCCCGCCAGCACACCTACCTGGTGGACGGTACGCCGGTCGCCGGTGAAATCCACGTCACCTCCGGCTGGAAAACCATCCTGGTCGGCGGCCTGAATGCGGGTGGGCGCGGCTACTACGCACTGGACATCAGCAAGCCGGAAAACCCCAAGTTGCTATGGGAGTTCTCCGATGCGGACCTGGGCTACAGCTTTGGCAACCCGCTGATTACCAAACTGGCAAACGGCAGTTGGGTGGTGATGTTTGCTTCCGGCTACAACAACGTGGGCCCCGGTGACGGCAATGGCCATCTCTACGTGCTAGACGCCAACACTGGCACCCGCCTGTTGAAAATTGCCACCCAACTCGCAGGAGCCGCTGTTGGCAACACCAGCAACCCCAGCGGCTTGGCCCAGATCAACAACTACGTCAACTCCGAGGTGGACAACACCACCCAGGTGGTCTATGGCGGCGACTTGTTGGGCAATGTCTGGCGTTTCGATGTCAACAGCCAGGTTCAGCCCTATCTGGCCAGCCAGCGCCTGGCCCTGCTCAGTGTGGGTGGTCATGCACAGCCCATCACCACGCGGCCGGCGCTGGCGGAGCTGCGTTACCAGGGCAAACCGTACCAGGTGCTGTACCTGGGTACCGGCAAATACCTGGGACGCTCTGATGTGGCGAACACCGACCAGCAAAGCCTGTATGCACTCAAGGACAACGGGGACAATCGCGGTTGGGGAGACGTGCGCAATGCAAGCAACCCAGCCATGGTGGTGCAAACCGCAGCGACGGTATCGGGCAATCACATCACCGGCACGTCCAAACCAGTGGATTGGGCAAATGCCATCGGTTGGTACATGGACCTGCCAGGCACGGGCGAGCGCGTGACCACCAAACCGGTGCTGCTGCACAACACGCTCTACGTCGGCAGCAACATCCCCGGCACCGAAGCCTGTAGCGCCGGTGGCAGCTCCTGGCTGTACACCTTGGCTCCAGCCAACGGCGGCGCAGCCGACCCCAGCCCTGATGCAGCTCTGGCGGTGTCACTGGGTCCTGCATTGCAAACCGGCACCCAGGCCATTCGCCTGAGCAACCAGCGCCTGGTCACCGTGGTCACGCGCAGCGACGGCAAGCTGATCACCCTGGTCAAGGCCTCGCCGGCCAAAAGCGGCACCCGGCGCCGAACCTCCTGGCGCCTGTTGAATTGACGCGGCGGGCCGCATAGTATTCTTAGGGTGCAAAGCCGCTGGGGTGCATCCTTCGTCCCGCATACTGCATCCCGCCCTGAGCGTCTGCTGACTGCCGCTGGCTGACGCCAGCGTGCAGGGGCATTTTTTCCGAAAGAGCTTTTGGTGACCGACTTCACTACCGACACCGCCGGCGCGGCCGCAGAACAGCGCTTAGCCGCGGCCTTGCGGTTGGCCAGCGCCAACCGCTGGGCGCCACCACCCAACCCGGCCGTGGGTTGCCTCATCACCGACGCAGACGGCAAGGTCCTGGGCCAGGGCCACACCCAGCGCGCCGGCGGCCCGCACGCCGAAGTCATGGCCCTGCGCGACGCCCAGGCCCAAGGCCATTCCGTGCAAGGCGCCACCGCCTATGTGACGCTGGAGCCCTGCGCCCACCAGGGCCGCACCGGCCCCTGCTGTGATGCGTTGATTGCAGCAGGCATTGGCAAGGTGGTCGCCAGCAACACCGACCCCAACTCCTTGGTGGCCGGCCAGGGCTTTGCCCGCCTGCGCGCCGCCGGGGTGGAAGTGCAAGTCCTGCCCACCGACCATCCGCTGGCCCTGCAGGCGCGCGAGCTCAACATCGGCTTTTTCAGCCGCATGCTGCGCCAGACGCCTTGGCTGCGCATGAAGATTGCGGCTTCGCTGGACGGAAAGACCGCCTTACCCAATGGTCAAAGCCAGTGGATCACTGCGCCAGCGGCCCGTGCCGACGGCCACGCCTGGCGCGCGCGCGCCTGTGCCGTGCTGACCGGCATAGGCACGGTGCTGCAGGACCGCCCCCGCCTAGACGTGCGCCTGGTGCAAACCCAGCGCCAGCCGCATCTGGTCGTGGTGGACAGCGCGCTGCAAACCCCGCTGGACTCGCCCATCTTCGGTCCTGAGCGCAAGCTCTTCATCTATGCGGCCATTGAAGACGCGGCCAAGGCTGCAGCCCTGCAGGCCCTGGGCGCTACCGTTGTCTACCTGCCGGGCGTTCATGCGGATGGCAGCCCGACGGCCAAGGTGGATCTGGCGGCCATGCTGCGCGACTTGGGCCAACGTGAGATCAACGAACTGCATGTGGAAGCCGGCCACAAGCTCAATGGCTCCCTGGTGCGCGAAGGCCTGGTCGACGAGTTTTTGGTTTATCTGGCACCCAAGCTCCTGGGCCAGGGTGCCGATATGGCCAACTTTGGGCCTTTAACCGACCTGACCCAGGCCTTGGCCTTGGGCTTCCAGTCCAGCGCCATGGTCGGGCCAGACCTGCGCGTCCTGGCCCGCGTTACCGGCCGTGACGATTTTTAATTCGACCGGATTCAGCCCCAAGCCAGGCCAGGACCCCAAAGCCTGCGAAAATACGCAGATGTTTACCGGAATCATTACCGGCGTAGGGCGCATCGCCGCCGTTCACGCCTTGGGCAGCTCTTCCACGCACGGCAAGCGCCTGACCATCTCCTGCCCTGCGGATTACCTGCACGACGTGGGCCTGGGTGACAGCATTGCACTCAACGGCGCCTGCATGACCGTCACCAGCCTGGACAGCGCAGCCCATGGGTTCACCATCGACATCTCCGCCGAATCGCTGGACAAGACTGCCGGGCTGGACCAGATCGGCCCGATCAACCTGGAAAAAGCCCTGCGCGCCAACGACCGCCTGGGCGGCCACCTGGTCTCCGGCCATGTGGACGGCATAGGCACTGTCAGCCACTTTGCCCAGGTCGGCGAAAGCTGGGAGCTGCGCATCCTCACGCCCGCCGAGCTGGGCAAGTTTCTGGCCTACAAGGGCTCCATCGTCATCAACGGGGTCAGCCTCACGGTGAACCGCGTTACCGATCTGCCCCAGGGCTGCGAGGTCAGCATCAATCTGATTCCGCACACTGTTGAAAACACCGCCCTGTCCGCCCTGCACGCTGGCTCCCGGGTCAATCTGGAGATTGACCTGATTGCCCGCTATGTGGAGCGCATGCTCACCGCACCGGCCGTGGCCGGCGCTGGCAAGGTGCTGTCGGCATAGCCATCGTCCGGCCCGCGCTGCCTCTGACATACCCGTCCCCTATTCCTTCCCTATTTGTTTTTCATCCGCCACCATGACCGCTACCCTTGCCCCCCTGGCGCCCGTCGCCATTTCCCCGATAGAAGACATCGTCGCCGACATGCGCGCCGGCAAAATCGTGATCCTGGTGGATGAAGAAGACCGTGAAAACGAAGGCGACCTGATCCTGGCCGCCGACCACGTCACCGCCGACGCCATCAACTTCATGGCCCGTTTTGGCCGTGGCCTGATTTGCCTGACGCTCAGCCGCGAGCGCTGCGAGCGCCTGCAGCTGCCGCCCATGACGGCCCGCAACGGCGACAAAAAAGGCACCGCCTTCACCGCCTCGATTGAAGCCGCAGAAGGTGTCACCACCGGCATCTCGGCGGCCGACCGCGCCCGCACCGTGCAGGCCGCCGTGGCCCGCAATGCGGTACCGGCCGATTTGGTGCAGCCCGGCCACATCTTCCCCTTGCAGGCCGTGGATGGTGGCGTGCTGATGCGCGCTGGCCACACCGAAGCCGGTTGCGACCTGGCCGCCATGGCCGGCTGCTCGCCGGCCTCGGTGATCTGCGAAATCATGAAGGACGACGGCACCATGGCCCGCCTGCCCGACCTGCAGCTGTTTGCTGCCGAGCATGGCCTGAAAATTGGCACGATTGCCGACCTGATTGCCCACCGCAGCCGGGTCGAGTCCCTGATCGAGCCAGTCGGCAGCCGCAGCATCCAGACCGCCGCGGGCGAATTCACCGCCCATGCCTTTCGCGACACCACCGGGCGCGGCGTCCACCTGGCTCTGGTCAAGGGCACATGGACGGCAGACGACGCGGTCGCCGTGCGCGTGCACGAGCCCTTGTCGGTGCTGGATGCCCTGGAGGTCGGCCGCACCATGCATTCCTGGAGCCTGGAGGCCACCCTGGCCTTTATGGAAGCAGAAGGCCGGGGCGTGGTGGTGCTGCTCAATTGCGGCGAAAGCGGCGAGCAGCTGCTGGCCCAATTCGAAGGCACGGCACGCGCCGCCCACGCACCCGAGCGTGGCCGCATGGACCTGCGCAGCTACGGCATTGGTGCCCAGGTGCTGCGCCAGTGCGGCGTGCACAAAATGCGCCTTTTGGGCAGCCCACGGCGCATGCCCAGCATGACCGGCTACGGCCTGGAAATCACCGGCTACATCAGCAAATAAAACAACACACACAAGGGAACCCCATATGTTTGGTGCAGACAAAGGCAGCGTGGCCGCAGGCGACAGCCGCATGAACGGCAAGAAACTCAAGATCGGCATCGTGCAGGCGCGCTTCAACGCCAACATCACCGATGCCCTGGCAGCAGCCTGCAAGGCCGAGTTGCTGGCCCTCGGTGTGGCAGAAAAAAACATCAGCCATGTGACGGTGCCAGGCGCACTGGAAGTGGCCGTGGCGCTGCAGGCCATGGCCGAGAAAACCACCTTTGACGCCCTCATTGCCCTGGGCTGCATCATCCGTGGCGAGACCTACCACTTCGAGCTGGTCGCCAACGAATCGGGTGCCGCCGTGACCCGTATCGGTCTGGACTACCAGATCCCCATCGCCAACGCCGTGCTGACCACCGAAAACCTGGAGCAGGCCGTGGCCCGCCAGGTCGACAAGGGGCGCGATGCGGCCCGCGTGGCAGTCGAAATGGCCAACCTGCTGGAGTCCATTTAATGACCGATTTCAACCACCCTTCCAGCCCCACGCGCCCGCCGCGCCAAGCGCGCACCGGCGTGACCAGCACCGGTGCTCGC
Source organism: Rhodoferax sp. (assembly GCA_043758575.1). Classification (GTDB taxonomy): domain Bacteria; phylum Pseudomonadota; class Gammaproteobacteria; order Burkholderiales; family Burkholderiaceae_C; genus Allorhodoferax. Next base: position 8,833 of record JAYVNF010000254.1, on the reverse strand, counting down.
AAAGCCGGCAGCAAGTCCGATCGCAGCCGCGCCCGTGAGTTTGCGGTGCAAGGCCTGTACCAGTACATCGTCGGCTGCAACCCGGTGGACGATGTGGACAGCTTCACGCGTGACCTGGCCGGCTTCAACAAGGCCGATGCCGCCCACTTCGACGCCCTGCTGCACGGCTGCGCCGACCAGGCGCGCCAACTCGACGCCCTGATCCTGCCCCTGCTGGATCGCCCCTGGGGTGAAATCTCGCCAATCGAACACGCCGTCATGTGGATTGGCGTCTACGAGATGCAGCACTGCCTGGACGTGCCCTGGCGCGTGGTCATCAACGAGTGCGTGGAGCTGGCCAAGGAATTTGGCGGCACCGACGGCCACAAATACGTGAACGCCGTGCTCAACGGCCTGGCACCGAGCTTGCGTGCAGCCGAGGTTGAATCCGACCGCAGCAAGAAACCACGCTAAACCAGGCACTCCCGTACCGCCCACCGATGCAGATTTCCGAGCGCGCACAAGCCATAGAACCGTTCTACGTGATGGAGGTAGGCAAGGCCGCTGCTTTGCTAGCCCAGGAAGTGGCGCACACCGATACGCCCATGGTGTTTCTGAACATTGGCGAGCCCGACTTCACCGCCCCGCCTCTGGTGCAAGAGGCCGCCGCCCGCGCCGTGCGGGATGGCCTGACGCAGTACACCCCGGCCCTGGGTCTCACGCCCTTGCGCGAACGCATTTCCGCCTGGTATCTGCAGCGCTTTGGGCTGCAGGTGCCGGCCAGCCGGATCGTGGTCACCGCCGGTGCCTCGGCCGCCCTGCACCTGGTCTGTATGGCGCTGATCAATGCCGGTGACGAAATCCTCATGCCCGACCCCAGCTACCCCTGCAACCGGCACTTTGTCAGTGCCGCCGGGGGCAAAGCCGTGTTGCTGCCCAGCAGTGCCGAAGAGCGTTTCCAGCTCAGTGCCGCCAAGGTGCAAGCCGCCTGGGGAGCGCGCACGCGCGGCGTGATGCTGGCCTCGCCCTCCAACCCCACCGGCACCTCGATTCACCCCGACGAGCTGCGCCGCATTCACCAGCAGGTGCAGTCGCGTGGCGGCATCACCGTGGTGGACGAGATTTACCTGCCCCTGAGTTTTGATGCGCAGTACGGCCAGAGCGCTTTGGCCATAGACGACTCCATCATCAGCCTCAACAGCTTCAGCAAATACTTCAACATGACGGGTTGGCGCCTGGGCTGGATGGTGGTGCCGGAAGTGCTGGTGCCCACCATCGAGCGCCTGGCGCAAAACCTGTTCATCTGCCCCAGCACGATTGCCCAGCATGCCGCCCTGGCCTGTTTTGAGGCCGAAAGCATTGCCACCTATGAGCAGCGCCGCCAGGAGTTCCAGGCCAGGCGCGATTACTTTATTCCGGCCCTGAATGCCCTAGGTCTGCAGGTGCCGGTGCTGCCGGATGGCGCTTTCTATGCATGGGCCGACTGCTCAGCGGCTTGCGCCAAGCTGGGCGTGAGCGGCAGCTGGGACTTCGCCTTTGAAGTCATGAACCGCGCCCATATCGCCATTACCCCGGGGCGGGACTTCGGCCATGCCCAGACTGCCCACTACATTCGTTTTTCCACAGCCAGTTCCATGCCGCAATTGCAGACCGCGGTAGAGCGGCTGCGCGCCCTTTTGGCCTGATACAACCCACGCACAACCATGAACCAAGACCTCTCAATCATTCATCTGGTGCTCAATGCCAGCGCTGTGGTGCAAGCCGTCATGCTGCTCCTGATGCTGGTGTCCATCTCCAGCTGGGCGGCGATTTTTCGCAAACTGTTTTCGCTGAAAAAAGTGAAGGAGCAGAACGAAGAATTCGAACGCAGCTTCTGGTCTGGCGCCAGCCTGACCGAGCTGGCCAATGCCGCCACCAAGCGCACCAACCTGTGCGGCCCGATGGAGCGCATTTTTGTCAGCGGTATGCGTGAATACCAGAAGCTGCGCGAGCGCCGCATCAGCGACGCCGGCACCCTGATGGACGGCGCCCGCCGCGCCATGCGCGCCAGCTTCCAGCGCGAGATGGACGAGGTAGAAACCCATCTGTCCTTTCTGGCCTCGGTCGGTTCGGTCTCACCCTATGTGGGCCTGTTTGGCACGGTCTGGGGCATCATGCACGCCTTCGTCGGCCTGGCTTCGCTTACCCAAGTTACCCTGGCCACGGTGGCGCCCGGCATTGCCGAAGCCCTGGTGGCCACCGCCATAGGCCTGTTTGCCGCAATTCCGGCGGTCGTGGCCTACAACCGTTTTGCCCGTGATCTGGACCGCATCGCCATCCAGCAGGAGACCTTTATTGAAGAGTTCTCCAACATCCTGCAGCGTAATGTCGGCGCCCAGCCGGCACCCGCTGCTGCTGCGGCGGCGGCCCGCTAAAGCCCGCAGCCCTTACCCACATCAGCCACCAGGAGCACGACATGCCAGCTGTAGCCAGTCGCGGACATGGGCGCGGACGCCGCACCATCAATGAGATCAATATGGTGCCCTTTATCGACGTGATGCTGGTGCTGCTCATCATCTTCATGGTGACGGCGCCGCTGATCACGCCCAGCGTGATTGACCTGCCCAGCGTGGGCAAGGCCTCGCGCCAGCCCGACCAGATCATTCAGGTCATCGTCAACAAGAACGACAAGCTCGAACTCAAGACCAGCGAGCAGACCGCACCGGTGGCTTTGGGCACCCTGGCCGCCGCCATCAAGACCGCGCAGTCCGGCAAGGGTGACGGCAGCGGCGCCAACAGCGCCGTGGTCATCAGTGCCGACAAAAGCGTGAAATACGAGAGCGTGGTGCGCGTCATGGACACCTTGCAGCGCGCTGGCATACAGCGCGTGGGCCTGTCGGTGCAGCTGGTCAACTAAGGCCACCGGCCTCACCTTCTAAGCACCCGAACGCATGGCCTCCACCGCACCGCATCTGGAATTTGCGCCGCCCCACACCAAGGGCTCGCTGCGCGCCTTGGGCCTGGCGATCCTGGCGCACGGCGTGTTGCTGGCAGTGCTGAGCGTGGGCGTGCAATGGAACAGCGAGCCGGTGCCACAGACTTTCGAGGCCGAGCTGTGGTCCTCGATCCCGGTCGAGGCAGCGGCACCGGCGCCGTTGCCCGAGCCGCCCAAACCGGTGCCGCCGGAAGTCAAACCCGCACCCATCCTCCCCGCGCCCCGCCCGGACGCCATGGTCAAAGCAGAAGCTGAAATTGCCTTGTCCAAGGAAAAAGACAAGCAAAAAGAAAAAGAAAAGCTGCGCGCCAAAGAAGAGAAAAAACTGGCACTGGAAAAGCTGGCGGCCGAAGAAAAGAAGCAGGCAGAGCTGGAAAAGCAGCAGGACAAGCTGCGTAAAGACCAGGCCGACAAATTGGCGCGCGCCAAGGAAGAGCAACAGCGCAAGCAGGACCAGAAAGAGTCCGCCCAATTGGCAGAGCAGCGCCAAAAGGCCATCAAGCGCATGGAGGGCCTGGCCGGTGTGGGTGGCACCGGCGCGGCCAATTCCACCAGCACCTCACTGGAGTCCAAGTCGCTTTCGGCCAGCTACCAGGGGCGCATACGCGCCTACATCAAGCGCTTTCACACTTACACCGACACGGTGGTGGGCAACCCCGTCACCGAGATTGAAATCCGCACTGCCTCCGATGGCAGCATCCTCAGCCGCCGTATCACCAAGCCCAGCGGCACCAAGTCCTGGGACGATGCCGCACTCAATGCCATCGACAAGGCCGAGCGCCTGCCGCTTGACGAAAACGGCCGTTCGCCCTCGCCCATGACCATCATTTGGTCAGCGCAGGAAGTGGCGCGCTAATACGAGCACCTGCGCTCGCATCAAGGCGCCCACTAAGGCTCGCGCTTGCGCACGAACACCAGGGGTTTGGACTGCCCGGCCGCAGCGACGGGCGTATCGCAGCCATCACAGCCGCAACCGCCCTGCAAACGCGCCGCAGCCAGCAAGGGCTTGCGCAGCAGGCCCGGCAGCGGCCATTTCAGCAAGACCTTGGCCAGGCGGCTGCGCGGCACTTTGGGCGCCAGCGTCCACAGCGCATAGACGAAACTACCCGCCACCACCATCGCTACCAACAGGGTCTGCATACGTCACTAGCCTCCAAAAGCCTGGGTGATGCGAAAGGTGGCAAACGCCGCCACATAGGCCAGGGCAAACAGGTAGGCGCCCATGATCAGGGGGTACTTCCAGGAATTGGTTTCACGCCGCACCACCGCCAGAGTGGACAGGCATTGCGGCGCAAACACATACCAGGCCAGCAGCGCATAGGCTGTGGGCAGCGACCAGCCCTGGGTGATCACCGGTATCAGCGAATCTGCCGCGTTGCTGTTGACCGCCGACAGGGAATACACCGTGCCCAACGCGCTCACCGCCACTTCACGCGCGGCCAGGCCAGGCACCAGCGCCAGCGATATTTGCCAGTTGAAACCGATGGGCGAAAAGATCAGCTCCAGCCCGCGCCCCAGCATGCCGGCCAGACTGTACTGCATGGCCGGGCCCTGGCTGGCATCCCAACCGGCCGGTGGGCCCGGGAAGGTGGAGAAGAACCACAAAATCACCATCAGCGAAAAAATAATGCCGCCCACCCGGTTCATGAAGATGCTGACGCGCTCCGACAGGCCCAGCCCCAGGTTGCGCAGGCTGGGCCTGCGGTAGGGCGGCAGCTCCAGCATCAGGGGCTGGTAGTCCGACTTCATCCACACGCGCTTGAATAGCCAGGCCACGGCCATGGCACTGGCCACGCCGGCGATGTACAGGCCAAACAGGGTCAGGCCCTGCAAGTCAAACCAGCCCACCTTGCGGGCCGGCACAAAGGCGCCTATCAGCAGGGCATAGACCGGCAAGCGGGCCGAACAGGTCATCAGCGGCGCGACCATGATGGTGGCCAGCCGGTCCTTCCAGTTGGCAATCGTGCGCGTAGCCATGATGCCGGGAATGGCGCAGGCAAAGCTGGACAGCAGCGGAATAAAGGCCCGGCCCGACAGGCCGACCCGGCCCATCAGCCGGTCCAGCAAAAATGCCGCCCGTGGCAGGTAGCCCGAATCTTCCAGCAGCAGGATGAAAAAAACAGAATCAGAATTTGCGGCAGAAACACCAGCACGCTGCCCACGCCGGCCATCACCCCGTCCACCAGCAGGCTGCGCAGCGGGCCCTCGTCCATGTGGGCCTCAATCACATCGCTGGAGAAATTGACCAGCCATCGGATCGCATTCATGGGCACGGTAGCCCAGGAGAAGACCGCCTGAAAAATCAGGAACAAGATGGTGGCCAGAATGACCACCCCCCACACCGGGTGCATCACCAGGGCATCGAGCTCGTACTGGAAGCGCGCCAGGCGCGGCACCTGCGGCGCCACCTTGGACAGTATGCGGCGTACCCGCTTTTGCAACTCGGCTGCACTCAGGGGTTCCGCAAAGGCGTTGACCTCGTCCAGCATGCCGGGCGGCAGGGTCTCCGGACTGCCCTCCACCGGCAAGTCCGCCAGCTGCATTTCCAGCTGGGTCAGCAAGGCTGCGTGGCCGTTGTGGTGCACGGCCACGGTGGCCACCACCGGGCAACCCAACTCCCGGGCCAGGCGCTGCACATCAATGTTCAGGCCATTGGCGCGCGCCACATCGGCCATGTTCAGGGCCACGATCAGCGGCTTGCCCAGGCGTGCCAACTCCAGCACCAGGCGCAGGTTCATGCGCAGGTTGGTGGCATCCACCACCGCCACAATCGCATCGGGTGCGGCCTCACCGGCGCGCTGCCCGGTAATCACTTCCATCATCACCCGCTCATCCGGTGTGGACGGCTTCATGCTGTAAGCGCCCGGCAGGTCAATCACCGAGACGCTCTGTCCGGTACCCAGGCGCATGCTGCCAATCTTGCGCTCCACCGTCACACCGGCGTAGTTGGCCACCTTCTGGCGCGAGCCCGTGAGCAGGTTAAAGAGCGCGGTCTTGCCGCAATTGGGATTGCCCACTAGGGCAATGACTTTGGGGTCGCTCGTCAAAACGCTGGACATGTCGGTTCAGGCCGCAGCGGCGCTGGTATGCAGTGCTTCGGGAATGCTGACGACAATGCTTTGGGCCTCCACCAGACGCAGGGCAAACAGGGTCTCGCCAATCTGCACGGCCAGCGGTTCGCGCCCGCCCGGACCACGCCTGAGCATCATCACCGGCTCACCCGCAATAAAGCCCAGTGATTCCAGGCGCAGCAGCGTGGCGCTATCGACCTCAGGCGCACCGGCGACGACACCGTCCACCAGCGCGTGGCCACCGTTGGGCAACTGAGACAAAAGCATGGCAGGTCCTGTATGTGGCGCCGCTCCAAAACCCCCTGGGCGCATGGTCTGATGGGCAGTCTAGCGCATTGGCAACGCCGCACCTAATCGGCGGCCATCACTCGTACGCAATCACCGCCCGCCCCTGGTCGGCCTGGGCACGCCAGCTGGCAAGGGCCGCATCGGTAGGGTAGAAGCGCGCCTCTTCACCCAGGGCCAGCACGGCTTCGGCACCGGCGCAGCCGTCCACCGCCGCATCGGCCGTGCGCAGCATCTGCAGGCGTACACCCAAACCGCGTACCAGCTCACCCTGTTCGGACTGCTCGCGCTGTGCCGGGAACTCCTTGAGCAGGCGCGCAATGTCGGGCGCACGGCCGTTGACTGCCACCCGCAGGTACTTGCCAAAGCGGCAGCGCGCCTGCTCCAGGCTCCAGATCTGCTGGATGGTGAACTGCATGCCGCCCGAGAAACGGTCCGGCTGCGCCTTGCCCATGGCGATGATGAGCTCGTCGTCTTTCAGCAAGCCCTTGTGCGCATTGAGCAGGGCCTCGTCGGCGCGTGCTTCAATCGTGGCGGACTTGTCATCGAGCTTGAAGAGACCCAGCTTGCCGCGCTGGCCGTTGATCACGCGCAGGTCGTTGACAATGCCGGCCAGCAGCTGCGGCTCGCGCGTGTCCAACAGCTCTTCAATCGGGCGCTTGGCAAACTTGCGCACCTCGGTGGCCACCTCGTCAAACAAGTGGCCGGAGAGGTAAAAGCCCACCGCCGTCTTCTCAAAGGTCAGGCGTTCTTTCACGCCCCAGGGCATGGCATCCACCAGATCGGGCTCCTGCGTGCTCGATCCATGGTCGTCATCACCCATGTCGAACAGGCCGACCTGGTTGGCGTTGGCAATCGAGGCCGCAGCAAAATCAAAGGCCCGGTCAATTGAGGCCACCAGGCTGGCACGGTTGAGCTGCAAGGTGTCAAAAGCACCGGCCTTGATCAGCGCCTCCACGCAGCGCTTGTTCATGCGGCTGCGCTCGACGCGCCGGGCAAAGTCAAACAGGCTGATAAAGGGGCCGGCCTCTGCTGTCGGCCCCCTGCCCTCGCGCGCGGCCACAATGGCTTCAATCGCTTGCTGTCCCGTGCCCTTGATGGCGCCCAGGCCGTAGCGAATTTGTTTGTCGGAGATCGGCTCAAAGCGGTGAAAGCCGCGGTTCACATTCGGCGGCTCAAAGCTCAGGCCCAGCTTCTCAGCATCTTCAAACAAGACCTTGAGCTTGTCGGTGTCGTCCATTTCCACCGTCATATTGGCGCAGAAGAACTCGGCCGTGTAATGCACCTTGATCCAGGCCGTGTGGTAAGCCAGGAGCGAATAGGCAGCAGCGTGCGACTTGTTGAAGCCGTAGCCGGCAAACTTTTCCATCAGGTCAAAAACCTCGTCGGCCTTTTGCTCACTGATGTCGTTCTTGGCCGCACCGACGCGGAAGATGGCACGGTGCTCGGCCATCTCTTCGGCCTTCTTCTTGCCCATGGCCCGGCGCAGCATGTCGGCGCCGCCCAGGGAATAGCCGCCCAGGATCTGCGCGGTCTGCATCACCTGCTCCTGGTAGACCATGATGCCGTAGGTTTCACTCAGCATGTCGGCCACCAGCGGGTGCGGGTACTCAATGACCTCGCGGCCGTGCTTACGCGCCACAAAGCTGGGAATCAGGTCCATGGGGCCCGGGCGGTACAGGGCGTTCAGGGCAATCAGGTCTTCCAGGCGCGTCGGTTTGGCGTCACGCAACATGCCCTGCATGCCGCGGCTTTCAAACTGGAACACGGCCTCGGTCTTGCCCTCGGAGAATAGGCGGTACACCTTGGCATCGTCCAGCGGCAGGTTCTCGTAGGCAAAGCCTTCCTGGCCGGGATGGCGCTTGATGATGAACTCGCGCGCGATCTCCAGAATGGTCAGTGTGGCCAGGCCCAAGAAGTCGAACTTCACCCGGCCAATGGCTTCCACGTCGCCCTTGTCAAACTGGCTCACCGCAGACTCGCTGCCGGGCTGCTGGTACAGCGGGCAGAAGTCGGTGAGCTTGCCCGGAGCAATCAACACGCCGCCAGCATGCATGCCCACATTGCGGGTCATGCCCTCAAGCTTGCGGGCCAGCTCCAGCAGGGTCTTGACGTCTTCCTCCCTGGCCTCGCGCTCGGCCAAAATGGGCTCGGCCTCGGTGGCATAAACCAGCTTGTCGTCTTTCTTTCTGTCTGGCGGTGGCAGTTGCAGCGTGACGGCGACACCGGGCTTGTTGGGGATCAGTTTGCTGATGCCATCGCAAAAGGTGTAGCTCATGTCCAGCACGCGGCCCACATCGCGAATGGCAGCGCGCGCCGCCATGGTGCCGAAGGTGACAATCTGGCTGACAGCGTTCTTGCCGTATTTGTCCTTGACGTAATCAATCACCAGATTGCGGTTGGTCTGGCAGAAGTCGATGTCAAAGTCGGGCATGGAGACCCGCTCGGGATTCAGGAACCGCTCGAACAGCAGGTTGTAGCGCAGCGGGTCCAGGTCGGTAATCTTCAGCGAATAAGCCACCAG
>JAYVNF010000253.1:0-14484 GCA_043758575.1 Rhodoferax sp. | reverse complement strand
AAAGATGAGCAACTGGCCGCTTCGACCACGTCACCCCAAGCCGCGGCCACCAATCATCATCAATCAAGTGATTCAGATACTTAAGTGACGAGTATTGGTTCTAACGGGGTCTTTCGCGCGCGGGTTTGTGGTGGCCGCTGAGAGCACTGTTGGCACGCAGTGACTGAATGCACCCTACCTTTGCGCACCAACAACGCCTCTGGACTCAGGACGATGTGGCACTCAGTGGAGTGAGGTCAAGGAGGAGCCCGAAGGGCGGAGGACACGAACGGAACTGAGTGCCACATCGGCCTGAGTCTCGCAGTCACACAGGCCCGAAGTGACTCAAAAAAACAGAGTAACTTCAATCCTCCACAGCGAAATCGATAAACCCGCGCTCCGCATTGGTAGACACCAACCGCACCCGCAGCTTGGTCCCGACCGCCGGACCACTCACGGCAATCAGCTTGCCCTCCACCGGCGGCGACAACAAGCGCACCCACACACCTTCGGGCGAACTGCCGGTGACGATGGCCTGAAACACCTCGCCAATGCGTGACTCCAACACCAGCGCCGCATCCGACTTGCGCATGCGCCGCTCCACCTTGCGGGCAGCGTCCTCCTGGCGCGTGCAGTGCTGTGCCAGCGTGCCCAGCTCTGCCAGGGAGTAGGGCGGCTTTTGCCCTGCAATGGCGGCCTTGAGTAGGCGCGAGGTGATCAGATCGGGAAAGCGCCGATTCGGCGCCGTCGAATGCGTGTAGTCGCGCACCGCCAGACCAAAGTGGCCAATCGCAGCCTCACCGGGTGACTCCACCACGTACTCGCCCGAGCCCATCAGCTTGATCACCACCAGCGACAAATCGGCAAAGCGCAGCGGGTCGGCCTGGTGGCGCTTGGCCAGAAAGGCTTCCAGGGCTTTGGGGTCCGGGTCCGGCGGCAGGCTTTCGCCGTACTGGCGTGCCACCTCCACAATGCGCAACCAGCGCTCCGGTGAGCGCACCACCCGGCGCAGCGAGCCTGCGCCCGAGCGCGCCAGAAAGCGCGCGTTGCAACCGTTGGCGGCAATCATGAATTCTTCAATCAGCTGGCGCGCGCGGTTTTGTTCCTGCTGCGCAATGCCCACCACTTGTTCGCCTTCAAACAGGGCGCGCGGCGCAAAGGTCTCAAACTCCAGCGAACCTTTGGCGTGGCGCAGCACGCGCATCTTTTGCGCCAGCACGTCCTGCTGGCGCAGCTGCAGGTCCATGCCCGGCACCGCCAGTGCTGCAGCGGGCAGCGGCCCCTCGCCCGTGATCCACAGCGCCACCGCGTCATAGGCCAGCTTGGCCTGGTTGTGCACGCAGGCGCGGTACTGGCTGGCCTGCTCCAGCTGGCCGTCGGCGGCGAAGAGCATGTCTGTCACCACGGCCAGGCGGTCCACGCCGGCGCCCAGCGAGGTCCAATCGGTGCTGAGCTGCTCGGGCAACATGGGGAAGATGCAGGCCGAGGTGTAGACCGTGGCGCCGTTGGCGCGTGCGTGTTCGTCAATGGCGCTGCCTTTTTTGACCAGCGCGTCCACATCGGCAATCGCCACCAGCAAGCGCGTCTTGCCGGCGTCCAGCGGCTCACACCAAGTCAGTTGGTCCAGGTCCATGGAGTCGTCGTTGTCAATCGAGCACCAAAGTAACGGGCGCTGGTCCTGGATGCTGCTGTCACTGATCTGCGCCGCGCCGCTAATGGCGGCGAGTTCCTGCAGGGCCTGGGGTGAGAACTCGGTGAGCAACTGGCGATCCTGCATGGCGGCCCTGGCGATGCGGACCAGGTCGGCGTGGTGGTGTACGGACTGCTGTGTGTATTGCAAGAAACTCTCCTGTGAAGGCATCGCTAGGTCTGAACCCATTCTGCGCGCGACCAGAACCGTGCCAATGCCAGCTGCAGGCCAATGGCCAGCACTCCGTTGACCAGCAGGGCCTCGCGCACGCCCAGCATGCTGATGCACAGGCCGGTGAGCAAGCCGCCCAGCGCCATGCCGCCACGCATCACCAGCATGAAGAGGCTGACGGTCTGGCCGCGCAGGGCCGGTCGTGCAGCCGATTGCAGCAAGGTGTTGGCCGAGGTGTTGCTCATGGTCATGGCGTAGCCGGCGCAGGCAAACAGCTGGGGCAGGCCCCAGGCCGAGGCGTTCTGCGAGGCCAGCACCACCACCACGCCGTAGCCCACGGCAAAGACCGAACTGATGCGGCGCAGGTCGCGCTGCTTGCCCAGCCCCATCAGGCTGATGGCGCCCAGCAAGCCGCCTACACCAAAGCTGCCCACGGCCAGGCTGAAGTGGCTCACATCGCCATGGATGGCTTCTTGCACCAGCACCGGGCAAAACACCACCAGCGGCGCGCACAAGAGGCTGGACACCAGCACCGTGGACAGGGCGCCGCGCAGCACCGGGTTGGCCAGCACCTCGCGTACATTGGCCTGCAGACGCGTCCACTCAAAACCGCTGGGAGGCGCATCCAGGGCCCGTCCGCGCGGCAGCACCCACAGGGCCACCAGAATGAAGGGAACATACGACAGGGCACTCACGCCAAAGGCACCTGCCGCCCCCACACTGCCCATCAGCACACCGGCAACGGCCGGGCCGACTATGCGCGACAGGTTGAACTGCGTGGAGTTCAGCGCAATGCCGGTGGCAATGTGCGGCTTCTCCACAATCGAGGGAACAATCGATTGGAAGGAGGGCATGGACAGGCCGTCGGTCACGCCCACCACCAGCGACAGCGCAATCACCATCCACGGCTGCACATGGCCATACAGCAGCAAAAGCACAATGGCAATTGGGCACAGCATTTGCAGGGTCTGGAATTTCAGAATGGTGCGGCGTCGGTCACCCGCGTCGGCCATGGCGCCGCCCACCAGGGTCAGCAGGAACACGGGCGCAGCCAAGGCGAAGGAATCCAGCCCCAGCATGAAGGGCGAGGCACCCAGGCTCAGCAGCAGCCAGGGCTGGGCCACCTGCTGGGCCCAGGTGCCAATGTTAGAGAGCAGGCTGGCAAACCAGAAGGTACCGAAGCGCCGTGTGCGCAGCAGCTTCAGGGATTCGGCAAAGGCAGCGGCGGACATGCTTCATTATTGACCTGCATGCCTGCACTGGCGCAGGTAAAGAAATGTAGTGACGCGGCCTTCCCTGTTCCAGATCATTGAAAAAGGGGTTGGCTTGCGTCAGCATCCCGACAGACGCAACCGTGCGGGGCGCGGTTAGCATAGAACGACAAAGAAAAAAATACCACGATGCTCAAATCTCCTTTGCTGGCAAAACTCCGCTGGCAGTACCTGCTGGCAGCCCTGGTCTTGGCCATGCTGGTCTTGCTCGCCCTCCGGTGGTGGCAGGGTTCGCAGGTGGCAGTTGAATCGGTATTGCAGCGCGACTTCGTGCAAACCGTGGTGGCCAGTGGCCATGTGCAAAGCCCCAATCGGGTGGACATAGGCTCCCAGATCACCGCCACCGTGGCGCGCGTGCCGGTGCAGGAGGGCGACAGCGTCAAGGCCGGCGCATTGCTGGTGGAACTGGGCAGTGCCGATTTGCTGGCTGCGCAGCGCCAGGCCGATATGGCCTTGGTGCAGGCCCAGGGCAAGCTGCGCCAGCTGCAGGAGCTGCAAGCCCCGGTGGCCGAGCAGTCCCTGCGCCAGGCCCGCTCCAGTCTGGACAACGCTAATGCCAGCTACCGGCGCAGCCAGGATTTGTTCCAACAGGGCTTCATAGGCAAGGCCGCCTTGGACGATGGCCGCAAGGCCGCCGAACTGGCCGATGCGCAGGCGCGCTCGGCGCAGATGCAGCGCGATTCCAGCGGCCAGGGGGGCAGCGAGCATGCCCTGGCCCAGGCCGCTGTGGCCGAGGCGCGTGCCACGGCCGATGCCGCACGGGCCCGCGCCCAGTACGCTCTGATCCGCGCGCCGGCCGACGGTGTGCTGATTGCCCGCAATGTGGAGGTGGGTGATGTGGTGCAGGCCGGCAAGGTGCTGATGACCCTGTCACCCCATGGCAAGACGCAAATCGTGGTGGCCATTGACGAGAAGAACCTGCACCTGATTGCGCTGGGCCAGAAGGCCCTGGTGTCAGCCGACGCCTATCCGCAAAAAAAGTTCACAGCCATGCTGGCCTACATCAACCCCGGCGTGAACGTGCAGACCGGCGCCGTGGACGTCAAGCTGGATGTGGCCAAGCCGCCCGAGGTGCTGCGCCAGGACATGACGGTTTCGGTGGACATCGAGGTGGCGCGCCGCCCGCAGGCGCTGCTGCTGTCTGCCGCGGCGCTGCGTGATGCCGATGGCGCCGCTCCCTGGGTGCTGCGCGTGCACGACGGACGCACCGAAAAAGTGGCCGTGCAAATGGGGCTGCGCAGCGGCGGCCAGGTCGAAGTGCTGCAAGGCCTGCAGGCCGGCGAGCAGGTGCTCACCGGCGCCAGCACGCTGCAAGGTGGTGAGCGCGTGCGGGCAATGGCCACAGCGCAATAGGGAATCCAAGCGTGTTCACCCCCTGGTTGCCCTTTGAGTGGATTGTGGCCATCCGTTTTTTGCGCGAAGGCCGCATGCAGACCCTGTTCATCATTGCCGGTGTGGCCATTGGCGTGGCTGTGATTGTGTTCATGTCGGCGCTTCTGGCGGGCTTGCAGGGCAACTTCATACGCCGCGTGCTTTCCGCCCAGTCGCATATCCAGTTGCTGCAACCCCAGCAGGTGACGCGCACGCTGCGCACCGGCCAGGGGGCGGTGCCGGGTGAGCTGGAGGGGGCGATCATGCAACCCCCTTTGCAGCAGACCAAGTCGATTGACCAGTGGCAGGCCGTGGTCAGCCAGGTGCGCGCCATGCCCGGCGTCAAGGTGGTGTCGCCGGTGGCCAGCGGGCCGGTGCTGGTGGTGCGTGGCAATGCCACCAAGGCAGTGACGGTGTCGGGGCTGGAGCCTGCGACCTATTTCCGCATCGTCGACTTCAGCGACAAGATCGTGCGTGGCAGCCTGCGCCTGATGGGCTCTGACATTCTGATTGGCACCGAACTCAGCAGCGATCTGGGCGTGGACGTGGGTGACAAGCTGCATGTGACCTCGGCCAATGGCAGCACCAATGTGCTGAGCATTTCCGGCGTGTTTGACCTGGGCAACAAGGGCGCCAACCAGCACAGCACCTTCACCACCCTGCGCATGGCGCAAAGCCTGCTCGACATGCCCGGCGGCGTCACCAGTGTGGAGGTCACCGTGAACGACATCTATGCGGCAGAAACCATGGCCCAGCGCATTGCTGCTGCCACCGGAGTGGAGGCCGACAGCTGGATCAAGAACAGCGCCCAGTTCTTTGCCGCCATCAGCGCGCAGACCACGGCCAACACCGCCATCCGCTTTTTTGTCGGCCTGTCGGTGGCCTTTGGCATTGCCAGCGTGCTGGTGGTGGTGGTGGTGCAGAAGTCGCGTGAGATCGGCATTCTGCGGGCCATGGGCATTGCGCGCGGCCAGATTCTGCGGCTGTTTTTGCTGCAGGGTGGCTTGCTGGGTTTGGCCGGTGCGCTGGTGGGCTGTGGCATTGGCGCGGCAGCCCTTATGCTGTGGCAAAAATTTGCCCGCAATGCCGATGGCACGCCGCTGTTTCCGCTGGAGTTTGATCCGCAGCTGTTTGCCCTGGCCCTGCTCCTGGCAACGCTCACGGGCTTGCTGGCCGCCTTTGCACCTGCGCTGCGTGCGGCGCGCCTGGATCCGGTGGTGGCTATCCGTGGCTGAAGACTGCATTGTTCAGCTGCGTGGCGTGCGCAAGGCATTCAACCTGGGCACGCCTTTTGAGACCGAGGTGCTGCACGGCATAGACCTGAGCCTGCGCCGGGGCGAGTTCTGCGCCGTGGTCGGCCCCTCGGGTTCGGGCAAGAGCACCTTGCTCAATATCGTCGGCCTGCTGGACCGGCCGTCGGCCGGCAGCTTGCTGATTGGCAACGAAGAAACCACCACCCTGGATGACACGGCGCTGACCCGCATGCGCGGCCACACCATAGGCTTTGTGTTCCAGTACCACCACCTGATCACCGCCTTCACCGCACTGGAGAACGTGATGATTCCCATGCTGGGCGCGGCCGGATTTCCGAATCCGCACATGCGTGAGCGCGCCACCGAATTGATAGACAGCGTGGGCCTGACGCCTTGGAAGGACAACCTGGCCGGCAAACTGAGTGGCGGCCAGCAGCAGCGTGTGGCCATTGCCCGCGCCCTGGCCATGAACCCGGCGGTGCTCTTGGCCGATGAGCCCACCGGCAACTTGGACACCAAGAGCGCCGATGCGGTGTTTGCGCTGTTACGCAAGGTCAATCAGGAGCATGGCACGACGGTGCTGTTTGTGACCCACAACCCGGAGCTGGCCAGGCGCTGCGACAAGACGATTCAGGTGATCGACGGCCAGGTGATTCAGTGAGCCAGATGGCCCGCAGTGCGCGGTAGCAGCCAGCGGTAAAACCACTGTTTGGCCGCTTCCACCATCAGCAGATAGGTCGGCAGCAGCACCAGCAACAAGGCGAAGTAGGCCGGTGTCGGCGGCTCAAAACCCAGGTAGCGGGCCAGTGGTGTGAAGGGCAGGGCCATGGCAGCCACCACCACCGCCAACGAGCTCAGCACCAGCCAGCGGTTCGGGTGGCTGCGCAAGGGGTTGCGCCGGGTGCGTATGACAAAAATCACCAGCACCTGGGTGGCAATCGACTCCACAAACCAGCCGGTGTGGAACAGCGCCTCGTCGGCGCGCAGCAGGTGCACCAGGAGGTAGAAGGTCAGGAAGTCGAACAGCGAGCTGATGGGCCCAATGGTGAGCATGAAGTTGCGGATAAAGGCCATGTCCCAGCGCTTGGGTTGGGCCAGGTCTTCGGTGTCCACATCGTCCAGCGGTAGCGCAATTTCCGACACGTCGTAGAGCAGGTTGTTGAGCAAGATTTGCAAGGGCAGCATGGGCAAGAAGGGCAGGATGACGGTGGCCGCCGCCATGCTGAACATATTGCCGAAGTTGGAGCTGGTGGCCATCATGATGTACTTCATCACATTGCCAAAGGTGCGCCGCCCTTCCAGGATGCCGGCGTGCAGCACCATCAGGTCGTTCTCCAAGAGAATCATGGCCGCGGCCTGCTTGGCCACATCCACCGCGCCGTCCACGGAAATGCCCACATCGGCGGTGTGCAGCGAGGGCGCGTCGTTGATGCCATCACCCAGATAGCCCACCACATGGCCGCGGTGTTTGAGCGCCAGGATGATGCGGTTTTTTTGCGAGGGGTTGACACGGCAAAACAGGTTCACGCCTTCGACCCGGGCGCGCAGCGCGTCGTCGTTCATGGCGGCAATGTCGGCTCCGCTGAGCAGGCCCTGGATGGGCACACCGAGCTGCTCACACACATGGCGGGTCACGCGTTCGTTGTCACCGGTGACGATTTTTACCGCCACACCGCTGGCCGCCATGGCTTGCAGGGCCAGGCCGGCGCTGGCCTTGGGCGGATCCAGAAAGGCCGCAAAACCGGCAAACACCAGCGCGCTTTCGTCCGACACCACAGCATGCTGCATCTGCAGGGACTCGGTGCGCCAGGCCACGCCCAGCACGCGCAGGCCTTGTTCGCTCAGGCCGTTGAAGACGGCGTCCATGCGCGTGCGCGCTGCGGTGTCCAAGTGTTGCTCTGTACCGCCTGCGTCCAGGTAGCGGGTGCACAGGGCCAGGATGTCTTCGGGCGCGCCTTTCACGATCAGTTGCCGCGTAGCGGGCTGCTGGGTGGCGCCATTGGCGGCAGACTCCAGCAGCACCGAAACACGGCGGCGCTCGAAATCAAACGGCACTTCGTCAATCTTGCTCCAGCCCTGCACATCGACTTCGCTGTGTTGCAGGATGGCGTCGTCCAGCGGGCTCTTGAGGCCGCTCTCAAAATAGCTGTTCAGGTAGGCCAGGCGCAGCACCTGCTCGGACGGCTGGCCCTGCGGGTCCAGGTGCTGCTCCAGGCGGATGCGGGCCTCGGTCAGCGTGCCGGTCTTGTCGGTGCACAGCACGTCCATAGCGCCCATGTCCTGAATGGCAGAGGGGCGTTTCACAATCACCTTCAGGGCCGCCATGCGCAGCGCGCCCTTGGTCAGCGTCACCGACACCACCATGGGCAGCAGCTCGGGTGTCAGGCCCACGGCCAGGGCCACGGCGAACAAAAAGGATTCCAGTAGCGGCCGGTGCAGCGCCACATTGACCAGGAGCGTGAACAGCACCATCAGGAGCGTAAGCCGCATGATGAGCATGCCGAACTGGCGCGTGCCCAGCTCAAAGGCGGTGGGTGGGGCGGCCTTGTTCAGGTCCACCGCGATCTGGCCTATGGCGGTGCTGCTGCCGGTGCGCCCAATCAGGGCGCGGGCCGAGCCGCTGACCACCGAGCTGCCCAGGAAAATGCGGTCGCTGGCATCGAGTTCCCAGGTGGTGGCTTGTGCATCGGTCGGAGCAAGCAGCTTCTTTTCCACCGGAAAGGGCTCGCCGGTGAGCTGCGCCTGGTTGACAAAGAAGTCGCGGGCTTCGAGCAGCGTGGCATCGGCCGGCACCAGGCTGCCAGCGGACAGCAGCACCACGTCGCCCGGTACCAGCTCAGCCACCACAACTTCGCGCTCCACGCCGTCGCGCAAGGCGGTGGCGGTGACGGCCACTTGCAGGGCCAGTCGGTCGGCGGCCTGGCCGGCGCGGTGCGCCTGCACAAAGTCCAGGCTCACGCTCAAGACCACGATGACTGCAATGATGACGGCGCCGCTGGTATCGCCAGTCATGGCAGACAGGGTGCTGGCGGCCAGCAGAATCAAAACCAGGGGATTGCGGAAGTACGCCAGAAACTGCAAAGCCAGGGCGGTCTGCGTGGATTTTTGCAAGCGATTGGGGCCGTGCTGTTGCAGCAGGTCCTGTGCTTGTGTGCTGGTTAAACCATCCATGGTGCAACCATTGTGAGGGGCAAAAGAAAAAGGCCTGTGACTTGCGTCACAGGCCTCATCTATTTTGGTGCCCAGAAGAAGACTCGAACTTCCACGATGTTGCCATCGCCAGCACCTGAAGCTGGTGCGTCTACCAATTTCGCCATCTGGGCATCGACTCGAATTATAGCACTAGAAAAAGTGCCACTTTGAGCAAGCGACTCACATTTCTGCAAATCGTTTGCGTCTTGCGTATCCAAACCGCAGGCCGCGATTCTAGCTGCAAAGTCGGGCAGCGCTCTGTCACGATTCTGGCGCATACTTGTGTGCAAAGAAAATTTTTGTTTCTGTGCCGCGCATGCTGGCCCGGGCTTCTCAGGAAAGAGAGAGATTTCATTAAAAACATCAGCCAAACCAGCGGCCTGCTGGACGAAGTAGAAGGCATTGTTCAAGGTCACCGCGACGGACACGGTTTTGTGTCCCGTGACGACGGTGCACCCGACATCTATTTACCCCCCAATGAAATGCGTGCCGTGCTGCACAAGGACCGCGTCAAGGTACGCATAGTCCGCAGCGACCGCAAGGGGCGCCCTGAGGGGCGCGTGGTAGAGATTGTTGAACGCTCCACCCAACCCATCATCGGACGCCTGTTGCAGGAAAGCGGCGTCTGGCTGGTAGCCCCCGAAGACAAGCGCTATGGCCAGGACGTGCTGATCCCAAAGGGCGCTACCAGCGTGGCCAAGGCCGGCCAGGTGGTGGTGGTGGAACTGGTGGAGCCGCCAGCCCTGTTTGGCCAACCGGTGGGCCGTATCAAGGAAGTGTTGGGCGAGGTCGACGACCCCGGCATGGAGATTGAAATTGCGGTGCGCAAATACAGCGTGCCACATGAGTTCTCCCAGGCCTGCCTGGCCCTGGCGCGCACCCTGCCGGACAGCGTGCGCCCGCAAGACCATGCCAACCGCATTGACCTGACTGACATCCCGCTGGTCACGATTGACGGCGAAGATGCCCGCGACTTTGACGATGCGGTGTACTGCGAGCCCACCAGCAAGGGCCGTGGGCGCAGCGCCGTCAAGGGCTGGCGCCTGTTGGTGGCGATTGCCGATGTCAGCCACTATGTGGAAAACGGTAGCGCCATTGATGTGGATGCCTATGACCGTGCCACCAGCGTCTACTTTCCGCGCCGTGTGATTCCCATGCTGCCGGAAAACCTGTCCAACGGCCTGTGCTCGCTCAACCCCGAGGTGGAGCGCCTGTGCATGGTCTGCGACATGCTGGTGACCGAAGACGGTGAGGTGGATGCCTACCAGTTTTACCCGGCTGTGATGTGGAGCCATGCGCGCTTCACCTACACCGAGGTGGCCGCCATTCTGGGCAACACGCGCGGGCCCGAGGCGATCAAGCGCAAGGACCGCGTGGATGACCTGCTGAACTTGCACGGCGTGTTCCAGGCGCTGACGAAATCACGGCAAAAGCGTGGTGCGGTGGACTTTGAGACCACCGAGACGCAAATCGTTTGCGACGACAACGGCCGTATCGAAAAAATCATTCCGCGCACGCGCAATGTGGCGCACCGCGTGATCGAAGAGGCCATGTTGGCTGCCAACGTCTGCAGCGCCGACTTCATTGCGCAGAGCAAGCACCAGGGCCTGTTCCGGGTGCACGAGGGTCCCACACCCGAGAAGAAGGAAATCCTGCGCAACTACCTGAAGGCCACGGGCCTGGGGATGACCATCAGCGACGATCCCAAGCCCGGCGAGTTCCAGGCCATTGCCCTGGCTACCAAAGACCGGCCGGATGCGCAGCAAATCCACTCCATGCTGCTGCGCTCCATGCAGCAGGCGATTTATACACCCATCAACAGCGGCCACTTCGGCCTGGCCTTTGATGCCTACACCCACTTCACCAGCCCGATTCGGCGTTATCCGGACCTGCTGGTGCACCGGGTCATCAAGGCGATCCTGCTGAAATCCAAGTACCAGCTGCCGGTGCTGCCCACGCCTGGCGAGGCGCATGCCAAGCTGGCGCGGCGCCTGGAAAAAGGCCTGGCCTCCAAGGTCAAAGACCCCACGGAGAAACCGCGCAAGGCCAGCGCCGAAGCCCTGGCCTGGCAGGCCGCCGGATTGCACTGCAGCGCCAACGAACGCCGTGCCGACGAGGCCAGCCGCGATGTGGAGGCCTGGCTCAAGTGCAAGTACATGCGTGAGCACCTGGGCGAAGAATACGGCGGCGTGGTCAGCTCGGCCACCAGCTTCGGTTTGTTTGTCACGCTGGACGCCATGTATGTCGAAGGCCTGGTGCACATCACCGAGCTGGGCGGCGAGTACTTCCGCTTTGACGAGGCGCGCCAGGAGTTGCGCGGCGAGCGCACCGGCACACGCTACGCGATTGGCACGCGGGTACGCATCCAGGTCAGTCGGGTGGACCTGGACGGTCGCAAGATCGATTTCCGCCTGGTCAACGAGGGGCTAGGGCTGGCCAGCCGTCCCCCGGGTGACAAGGCGCCGGGCCGCGAAGCCAAGGCACGCCCACCCATGGCCGACCGCTTTGAGCAGGAGGCAGGGGGCAGGGCACCAGCGTTCATGGTCGAGTCGCGCAAGCGCGGCGCGGCCAAGCCGGGCCGGGCGGCCAAATCGGCGCCTTCCAAGTCCTCGGAGCGGCCCGCTGCTGCGTCGAAAAAAGCTGCGCGCAAAAAGCGCTAGAGGCGGTTGACGCTTTTACCACCCGGGCCGCGCGTTCAGCGTGCGCGCTGGGTGGTGGCTAGCGTCAGCTCCACTGGCAGAGTGCCGATGCGCTGAGCACCGGGCCCGGCCAGCGCTCGGCCGCCAGGCCATGGCGGTACACCGCATCACAGGCGGCGTCCAGCGCGCTCAATCCTGCCGCGAGTCGGGCACCCAGCAGTCCGGCCAGCACATCGCCAGTGCCGGCCGTGGCCAGCTTGGCATTGCCCGTAGGGTTGATGCGGGGGATTTCACCCGGCGCGGCAACCATGCTGCCCGAACCCTTGAGCACCACCACGCATTGGAAGCGCTGGGCCAGTGTCAGCGCCGCCGCCAGGCGGTCGGCCTGGATGGAGGCTGCGCTGCTGCCCAGCAGCCGGGCGGCTTCCAGTGGATGCGGGGTGATCACCGTGTGGCTCGCAGGCCGCTGTGCCAGCTGCTGCTGCAGGGCCGGGCTGGTGGCAATGTGGTTCAGCGCATCGGCGTCCAGCACCAGCTGTTTGGCATGTCCCAGGATCAGGGGCAGGTATTCGGCAATCGCCTGGCCACCGCCACAACCCGCTACCAGCGTCATGGCGCTCCAGTCCAGGTCGTCAAAGCTGCGCAGCATCAGTTCCGGCAGCTGCGGGTCCAGCGTCCATTCTGCTGCTCCCAGCGGGCAAACAAAGACCCGTCCTGCCCCACCATGCAGGGCCGAGCGGCCGGCCAGCAGGGCGGCACCGGCCATGCCGGGCGCACCACCAACCACGCACACATCGCCATAGCTGCCCTTGTGGCTGGCATGCAGGCGCGGCGAACGCGCTACGGGTCCCGTCAACAGGGCTTGGGGTGTCAGTTGGTGGTCTACACCGAGGTCGTTGAACCAGATGTCGCCACAGGCATCACGCCCGCCACCGGTGAACAGGCCGGGCTTGAGGCTCAAGAGGCTGAGCGTGTGGTCGGCCCGCACGTGCACAGCGGCCAGGCTGCCGGTGTCGGCGTCCAGGCCGCTGGGAATATCGGCGGCCAGGGTGAGCGCCGGTGCGGCGTTCATGCAGGCCACCCAGTCGGCATACACCCCTTGCAGGGGTCGGGTGCTGCCAATGCCAAACAGCGCGTCCACACAGGCGTCGAACTGCGCTGGCGCACTGTCTGTGAAGCGCACACCCGCATGGCTGGCGGCCTGCCAGGCGGCACGCGCGTCGGGCGGGCTGTTCACGGGGTCGTGCACCAGGCTTACGACGACTTGCTTGCCCCATTGCTGCAAATGGGCGGCGGCCTGCAAGCCGTCGCCGCCGTTGTTGCCCGGGCCGCAAGCAATCCAGATCAGGTTGGCATGTGGCGCCAATGCCAGGGTGAGGCGGGCCAAGGCCAGGCCGGCGACCTGCATCAACGAGGGGGCCCCTTCTGCGCCGCGATGGGTGGTTTCCAAGGCGCGCGTATGCGCCACGTCCAGCAGCGCCCAGGCGCGTGCCGATGTGGGCGCGGCGTACCCGGTGGCCGCGCCCGTGCTGCCCAGGACGTGTTCAGAATTCGTAGACATCGCCTTCGCGGGCCAATCGGATATCCATTCCCGTGGTGTATTCGGCGTTGGCCGCCAGGGCCTCGGCAAAGACTTTTTCCAGCGCATCATCGCTGCGCGTGGGTTCGTGGTGGGTGCAAAACAGGGTCTTGGCGCCGGCCGCTTTGGCGGTGGCCATGCTGGTGCTGAAAGTGCCGTGGCCCCAGCCCTTTTTGCTGGCGTATTCGGCATCGGTGTAGGAGCTGTCGGCGATCAGCACATCCACGCCGCGCATGGCCTGCACAATCGACTCGGCCTTCTCGTCCACAAAGGCCTGGTAGTCGTCAAAGCCCTCGTCGCCGGGCGCGTAGATGTTGTAGGGCGGCTCATGGTCACCGGTGAAAAACACCGACTTGCCGTCGCATTCCACGCGGTAGCCAAAGTCGATCACCGGGTGGTTGAGCAGGCAGGGCGTGACCCTGGCCGAGCCCACTTGCACGGTCTCGTTGGGCATCAGGGTGACGTACTCGATCCTGGCCTTCATCTCCACCTCGCGTACCGGAAAGAAGCTGTACTGCAGCTGCACCTGCATGACCTGTTCTATGCCTTTGCCCGACACCGGATCAAAACCGCCGTGCAAGCGCAAGGTGTTGCCGGGAATGAAGTTGGGAATGAACAGCGGCAGGCCCTGGATGTGGTCCCAGTGTGAATGGGTGATCAGCACATTGGCTGTGACCGGCAGCTCGGCCAGCAGGGTCTGCGAGAGCGGGAAAATGCCGGTGCCAGCGTCCAGGATGATGAGCTCGTTGTTGTCGGTGCGTATCTCTATGCAGGTGGTGTTGCCACCATAGCGCACGGTCTTGGGGCCGGGGCAGGCAATCGATCCGCGTACCCCCCAGAATCTGACCTTCATGGCAACGCCCTCAGAGTTTGGCGAACAGTTTCGCTTCTTCGTAAATGGGAGTCAGGTCGCCCATGGAGGCGATGACTTCGTCCAGTGTTCCACCCAGGCGTTTTTGCACGGTGGTGGGAAATTCGTCAATGCAGGGGTTGCCGCCAAAGCCGTATTTCAGTTTTTTGCTGATCTGGTTGGCGCCAAAAACGCAGGCAATCATGTCGGTGTCGTGCAGCGACTCCAGGCTCTGGTGGCCAATGGTCTCAATCAGATTGGGGGCGAAGCGCCACTTCTGTACCAGCATGGCGCCCACCACGAAATGGTCGGCGCCTATGTGTTTGTGCAGGGCCAGGTGCAGGGGCATTTCCTTGGCGCTGCTTTCCTGCAGGGCGGCCCTGAATTCATGCGGCATGAACTGGGCGAACACCACTTTGCCAAAGTCATGCAGCAGGCCCACGATGAAGCAGTCCATGGGATCGGCGTCGTTCACCTTGTGCGCCAGTT
>JAYVNF010000252.1:0-4851 GCA_043758575.1 Rhodoferax sp. | reverse complement strand
CCTGCGCGGCAATTTGCGCTTGGCCCAGCAGTTGCTCAAGGATGCAGGCTGGGTGTACCGCGACGGTGCGCTGCGCAATGCGGCCAACCAGGTGTTGGAGCTGGAGTTTCTGGACAGCAACGAGGGCAGCGTGCGGGTGGTCAGCCCCTGGGCGCGCAACCTGGAGAAAATTGGCGTCAAGCTGAGCTTTCGCAGCGCCGACTTTTCGCTCTACCAGCAGCGCCTGCAGAAGTTTGATTTTGATATCGTCTCGCTGGCCTATGGCGGCAGCAACAACCCCGGCCAGGAGTTTGCCGACCTGTTTGGCAGCAAGGCCGCAACGCAGGAAGACTCGGGTAACCACAGCGGCATCCAGAGCGCTGCGGTGGACGCGCTGATCACCCACATGGTCAGTGCCAAGTCCAAGGGCGAGCTGCTGCCGGCCTGCCGCGCGCTGGACCGTGTCATTGCGCACAGCCACATCCTGATTCCACAGTGGTCGGCTGCCACCCACCGTATGGTCTACAACGCGTGGCGTCTGGCCAAACCGGACAGCGTGCCGCCCTATTCCCCAGGCGAGACCTGGGCCATGGACACCTGGTGGGCGCGCTGATGCTGGTCTACATCCTCAAACGCCTGGCGCTGATGCTGCCCACCCTGTTGGGCGTGCTGTTTCTCACTTTTGTGGTGGTGCAGTTTGTGCCGGGCGGCCCGGTCGAGCAGTACCTGGCCGAGGCCAAGGCCGGCAAGGGCAGCAGTGCCGAGGGCGGTTTGAGCTACCGTGGCTCGCAAGGCGTGGACCCCAAACGCATCGCCCAGGCCAAGGCCCTGTACGGCTTTGACAAGCCTGCCCCCGAACGCTTCTGGCAGATGCTGCAACAGTTTGCGCACTTCGATCTGGGCACCAGCTTCTTCCAGAACCGCGCCGTCTCCCAGCTGATCTGGGAGAAGCTGCCGGTCTCCATGAGCCTGGGGCTGTGGACTTTCTTTCTCAGCTACCTTGTGGCCGTGCCGCTGGGCGTGGCCAAGGCGGTGCGTGCCGGCTCGCGCTTTGACTTTCTCACCACCCTGCTGATTCTGGTGGGCTATGCCATTCCCGGCTTTGTGCTGGGCGTGGCCCTGCTGGTGGTGTTTGGAGGCCAACTGCAATGGCTTCCTCTGCGCGGCCTGGTTTCCAGCAACTGGGAGCAAATGGCCTGGGGCGCACGCATCACCGATTACCTCTGGCACATCGCCATGCCGGTAACGGCCATGGTGCTGGGCAGCTTTGCGGTCACCGCCATGCTGACCAAGAACGCCTTTCTGGAAGAGATTCGCAAGCAGTATGTGGTGACGGCCCGCGCCAAGGGTCTGTCCGAACAGCGCGTGCTGTGGCGCCACGTGATGCGCAATGCGCTGATTCCCATTGTCACCGGCTTCCCGTCGGCTTTTATCGGTGCATTTTTCACCGGCTCGCTGCTGATTGAAACCCTGTTTTCGCTGGATGGCCTGGGCCTGCTGAGCTATGAGAGCGTAATCCGGCGTGACTATCCCGTCGTGATGGGCACGCTGTTTTTGTTCACCTTGATCGGCCTGGTAACCAAGCTGATTTCCGATCTTTGCTATGTCTGGGTGGACCCGAGGGTGCGTTTTGACTGAGCCTACCGAATCCCTGTCACCCACGCGCCGCGCCTGGCTGCGTTTCAAACGCAACCGACTGGGCTTTGTGAGTCTGGTGATTTTCTGCGCTTTGGTGCTGCTGAGTCTGGCCGCTGAGTTGGTCTCCAACGACCGGCCGCTGGTGGTGGTGTACCAGGGCCAGGCCTATTGGCCCATGTTCAAGGACTACCCGGAAACCACCTTCGGCGGCGACTTTGCCACGCCCACGGATTACCTGGATCCTTTCGTTCGCCAAAAGTTCAGTGAACCTGGCAACTGGGCCGTCTTTGCGCCCAACCGCTACGGGCCCAAGACGCTGAATTACTTTGCCAAACTCCCCAACCCGTCGCCACCCAGTGCCGACAACTGGTTTGGCACCGACGACCGCGGGCGCGACCTGCTGGCGCAGCTGATTTATGGCTTCCGGGTCAGCGTCTTGTTTGCCCTGGCTCTGACGGTTACCGGCGTGGTGCTGGGCGTGATCACCGGTGCCATTCAGGGCTTTTTTGGCGGCAAGACCGATCTGGCATTTCAGCGTTTTATTGAAATTTGGGGCTCCATGCCGGAGCTGTATTTGCTCATCATCTTCAGCGCCGTGTTTGCGCCCAGCGTGGCCTTGCTGCTGGTGCTGCTCAGCCTGTTTGGCTGGATGGGCCTGTCCGACTATGTGCGCGCGGAATTCCTGCGCAACCGGCAGATGGACTATGTGCGTGCCGCCCGCGCCCTGGGCGTGTCCAACTGGAAAATCATCGTGCGCCACGTGCTGCCCAACAGCCTGACGCCGGTGGTGACCTTTTTGCCCTTTCGCATGAGCGGCGCCATCCTGGCCCTGACTTCGCTGGACTTTCTGGGCCTGGGTGTACCGCCCGGCACGCCCTCCTTGGGCGAGTTGCTCTCGCAAGGCAAGAACAACATCGACGCTTGGTGGATTTCCATCTCCACCTTCGGCGTGCTGGTGGTGACTTTGCTGCTGCTGACCTTCATGAGTGATGCCCTGCGCGACGCCGTGGACCCGCGAAAGGCGCAGGAATGACGCTGCTGGATGTCAAGGGACTGACGATTGCATTTGGCAGCCAGACGATGGTGCACGGCGTGGACTTTTCAGTAGCTGCGGGCGAAAAGCTGGCACTGGTGGGTGAGTCCGGCTCTGGCAAGACTGTCACGGCACTCAGCCTGCTGCGCTTGGCCGAGGGCGCGCAGGTGAGCGGTCAGGTGCTGTTTGAATCTTCCGATGGTGCGGTTGACCTGCTGCAAATGCCGGTGCGCCAGCTGCGCGCCATACGCGGCCAGGACATTGCCATGGTGTTCCAGGAGCCCATGACGGCGCTCAACCCCCTGTTCACCATAGGCGAGCAGATTGCCGAGGTGCTGGAACTCAAGATGGGCCTGTCGGCCCGGGATGCGCTGCAACAATCCATACGCTTGATTGCCGACACCGGCATCGCTGAGCCCGAGCGCCGCGCCCAGGCCTATTCCCACCAGCTCTCTGGCGGCCAACGCCAGCGCGCCATGATTGCCATGGCTCTGGCGTGCAACCCCAAGCTGTTGATTGCCGATGAGCCGACTACGGCGCTGGATGTAACCGTGCGCCAGCAGATTCTGGATTTGCTGGACAACCTGCAAAAGAAAAGAGGCATGGCGGTGCTCTTGATCACACATGACCTGAACATGGTGCGGCGCTTCGCCGACCGGGTAGCGGTGATGGAGCGCGGCCACATCGTGGAGCAAGGTGCTGTGAACAGCATTTTTGCCAAGCCCCGCCATGCCTACACCCGCAGCTTGCTGGCCAGCCGGCCCGTGCGCAACGTGGTGGCAGCCCAACCCAGCGCAGAAGACGCGATTGTCACCAAGGGAGTTCGGGTGGGCTACCCCGTGTCCAAGCCAGGCTTTGCGGGCTGGTTCGGCAAGGCCGAGTTTGTGGCGGTGGAGGGTGCGGACCTGCGCCTGCAAGCCGGCCAGACTCTGGGCATCGTGGGTGAGTCCGGCTCTGGCAAGTCCACCCTGGCGCTGGCCGTGCTGGGCCTGCTGAAGTTCTCCAACGATGTGCAGGTCTTTGGCCAAGCCTGGGGCCAGGGCAGGGCGTCTGACCTGGCCAACCGCAAGCAGCTGCAGGTGGTGTTCCAGGACCCGTTTTCATCGCTGTCGCCACGCATGACGGTGGAAGAAATCGTGGGCGAGGGCCTGTCGGTGCATGCACCCGAGCTGCCAGCTCCCCAGGTACGCGAGCGCGTCATCGCTGCCTTGCAGGAAGTGGGCTTGAGCGACGCCCAGTTCCCCGGCCTCTTGCAGCGCTACCCGCACCAGTTTTCCGGCGGCCAGCGCCAGCGCATCGCCGTTGCCCGCGCCCTCATCGTTCAACCGCGCGTGCTGGTGTTGGACGAACCCACCAGCGCACTGGACGTCACCATGGCCCAGCAAATCCTACAGCTGCTGCAGCGCCTGCAGGCCGAGCACGGCCTGGCCTACCTACTGATCACCCACGATGTGGACGTGATCCGGGCCATGGCTCACCATGTGCTGGTGATGAAAGACGGCTGCGTTGTGGAGCAGGGCACGGTGGAATCGGTGCTGGAAGCACCCCAGCAGCCCTACACGCGCAGCCTGCTCGCCGCCAGTACGTAAATTTGCCCGCTGCCCCAGCGTATTTCCTTAGGAATCAAGGGACTTAGCCCGCTTTTGCAGTACAATCCAAGCTCACGACCAAACGGGCGGGTATTTGCCGCCCGTTTTTTTTTGGTCGATTGTTTTTCACATGTGGTGTGAGCGAACTTTTTATTAGGGATTGATGCGGCGTGGCGTTACAGGAAATCGTTGAACAGACAGTGAGTGGCTTGGGTTATGACCTGGTGGAGATTGAACGCTCCGCTGGCGGCCTGCTGCGCATTACCATCGATTTGCCCTGGACAAAACCTGCTGAGGGTGCCGCAGCCCTTGATCAGTTCATCAATGTGGAAGACTGCGAAAAGGTCAACCGCCAGCTGCTGTTTGCGCTGGAAGTGGATGGCATTGAATACAAGCGGCTGGAGGTGTCCTCGCCCGGTATTGACCGCCCGCTGCGCAACGAGGCAGATTTGGCCCGTTTTGTGGGCCATGAAGTGGATGTGACGCTGAAAGTGCCGATTGGTGTTGCGGCGGTTGCGCAAAACAACAACGATAGCGGTGCGCAGGATGGCCCGAAGGTGGCGGCCACGCGCAAGAAGTTTCGCGGCACGCTGGAGAAGGTAGAGGCCGGTG
>JAYVNF010000251.1:0-14500 GCA_043758575.1 Rhodoferax sp. | reverse complement strand
ATCCACGGGCTGTGGCCATTGGCATCGAGATCGGTCCAACTCATCTGAATGTTTCGGAACACGCGTTCGGGGTGCGGCATCATGGCGGTGAAGCGGCCGTCCGCAGTGGTCACCGCCGTCAGGCCCGCCGGACTGCCATTCGGGTTAAAGGGGTAAGCCTCGGTGGCCGTCCCGCTGTTATCCACAAAGCGCATGGCGGCAATTGCTTTGTCTGCATTGCCGCGGTACCTGAAGTTGGCATAGCCCTCGCCATGCGCCACCGCGATGGGCAGGCGCGTGCCGGCCATGTCCTTCAGGAACAAGCTGGGCGACTCCAGCACTTCGACCAGGGACAGACGGGCTTCAAAACGCTCGCTCTGGTTGGTGGTGAAGCGCGGCCAGTCCTGCGCGCCGGGGATGATGTCGGCCAGTTCGGCAAACATCTGGCAGCCGTTGCACACGCCCAGGCCAAAGGTGTCGCTGCGGCCAAAGAAGGCCTGGAACTGCGCTGACAGCGCCGGGTTGAAGGTGATGGAGCGGGCCCAGCCTATGCCGGCGCCCAGGGTGTCGCCGTAGCTGAATCCACCGCAGGCCACCACGCCCTGGAAGTCGGACAGTTTGGCGCGGCCGGTCTGCAGGTCGGTCATGTGCACATCAAAGGCATCGAAACCGGCCTCGGTAAAGGCATAGGCCATTTCCACATGGGAGTTCACGCCTTGCTCGCGCAGCACAGCCACCTTGGGGCGGGTCTTCAAAATCGCCGGGGCAGAGGCCATCAGGCTTTTCAGTCCTTGTGGCAGATGGGTGTGCAGGCCGGAGTCAGCGGCTGCGCCCGCGCTGGCGTGTTCGGCATCGGCACAGGCCGGGTTGTCGCGCTGCTGGCAAATCTTCCAGCTCACCGCGTCCCAAACCTGGTGCAGGTCGGACAGCGGCGCGGCAAATATTGACTTGGCATCGCGCCAGATTTGCAACGCGTTCTTGCCGGCATCCATGGCGCTGGTGGCCGGACGGGTCTTGCCCACGAAATGGCTGAAGGCCGACAGGCCGTGTTCGCGCAGGGTCTGCATCACCTCCGAGCGCTGGTCGCTGCGCACTTGCAGCACGACGCCCGGCTCTTCGTTGAACAACGCCTTGAGGGTGAGTTCTTCCCGGCGCGCGCCCACCTGCCCTGCCCAGTTCTTGCTGTCGCCCACGTCCATGCGGCTGTCGCTGATGCCATCCCCCTCGGTGACCAGCATGTCCACATTCAGGGTGACGCCTACGCGCCCGGCAAAGGCCATCTCGGCCACCGTGGCCAGCAGGCCGCCATCGCCCTTGTCGTGGTAGGCCAGGATCTTGTTTTGGGCGCGCAGGGCGTTCACCGCCTTGACCAGGTTCACCAGGTCTTGTGCGTGGTCCAGATCGGGCACCACATCGCCACTCTGGTTCAGGGTTTGCGCCAGGATGCTGGCGGCCATGCGGTTCTGGCCGTGGCCCAGGTCGATCAGCACCAGCGCTGTGTCTTCAGTCGCATTGAGCTGGGGTGTGAGCGTGCCGCGCACATCGGCCAGCGTGGCAAAGGCCGTGATGATCAGCGACACCGGTGAGGTCACCTTTTGCTTGCCCGCTGGCGTGTCCCACTGGGTACGCATGGACAGAGAGTCCTTGCCCACCGGAATCGAGATGCCCAAGGCCGGGCAGAGTTCCAGTCCTACGGCCTTGACCGTGGCGTAGAGGGCGGCGTCTTCGCCGGGCTCGCCACAGGCGGCCATCCAGTTGGCGGAGAGTTTGACGCGCGATAGCTCAATAGGCGCGGCCAGCAGGTTGGTGATCGCCTCGGCAATCGCCATGCGGCCAGATGCAGGGGCGTTCAGGGCCGCCAGCGGTGTGCGCTCGCCCATGGACATGGCTTCCCCAGCAAAACCTTGGTAGTCGGCCAGGGTGACGGCACAGTCTGCCACCGGCACCTGCCAGGGGCCCACCATCTGGTCGCGGTGGGTGAAGCCACCCACGGTGCGGTCGCCAATGGTAATCAGAAAGCGCTTGGAGGCTACCGTGGGGTGGGCCAGCACGGCTATGACAGCTTGCTGCAGGCTCACGCCGGTGAGGTCCAGGGGCTTGGACGCGCGGCTGATGGTGCTCACATCGCGCTGCATCTTGGGCGGTTTGCCCAGGAGCACATTCATGGGCATGTTGACCGGCGCATCGGCATCGGCATCCACCAGTTGCAACTGGCGTTCCTCGGTGGCCACACCCACCACCGAGAACGGGCAACGCTCGCGCTCGCACAAGGCCTGGAACAGTTCCAGGGACTCGGGCGCAATCGCCAGCACATAGCGCTCCTGGCTTTCGTTGCACCAGATTTCTTTGGGCGCCATGCCGCTTTCTTCCAGCGGTACCGCGCGCAAGTCAAAACGCGCGCCGCGCTCGGCGTCATTGGTCAGCTCCGGGAAGGCGTTCGAGAGGCCGCCAGCCCCCACGTCGTGGATGGCCAGAATCGGGTTGCCGCCGCCATTCGGGCCACCGGTCTGTCCCAGCGTCCAGCACTGGTTGATGACCTCTTGGGCCCGGCGTTCGATCTCGGGGTTGCCACGCTGCACCGAATCAAAGTCCAGGTGCGCCGCATTGGCGCCTGTGGCCATGGAGCTGGCCGCGCTGCCGCCCATGCCGATGCGCATGCCCGGGCCGCCCAGCTGGATCAACAGGCTGCCCGCAGGGAAGGCAATCTTGTGGGTCTGGCTCTGGTCAATCACGCCCAGGCCGCCGGCAATCATGATGGGCTTGTGGTAGCCGCGTTGCAGGCTGTCCTGGTCGCTGACCACGGTCTGCTCGTATTCGCGGAAATAGCCCAGCAGGTTGGGCCGGCCGAATTCGTTGTTGAAGGCGGCACCTCCCAGCGGTCCCTCGGTCATGATTTGCAGCGGGCTGGCAATGTGCTCGGGCTTGCCGCCGACCTGGTCGGATAGGCCGCCCCAAAGTTTGGAGACGGTGAATCCGGTGAGGCCGGCCTTGGGCTTGGAGCCGCGCCCGGTGGCACCCTCGTCGCGGATTTCGCCGCCGGCGCCGGTGGAGGCGCCTGGGAAAGGTGAAATAGCGGTCGGGTGGTTGTGGGTTTCCACTTTCATCAGGATGTGCTGGGTGGCGGTCTGTTTTTCATACGCAGCCAGGCTCTGTCCGCCGGTCACGCTGGCAGCGGCAGTCGCCACAAAGCGTTCCACCACCGAGCCCTCCATCACCGAGGCATTGTCCGAATACGCCACCAGCATGTGCTGCGGGTTCTGCTGGTGGGTGTGGCGAATCATGCCAACCAGGCTGCTGCTTTGCGCCACGCCGTCGATGCTGAACTGGGCATTGAAAATCTTGTGGCGGCAGTGCTCGCTGTTGGCCTGGGCGAACATCATCAGCTCCACGTCGGTTGGGTTGCGACCAAGCTTTGTGAAGGCGTCTACCAAGTAGTCGATTTCGTCGGCGGCCAGGGCCAGGCCGAAGCGGCTGTTGGCCTCCAGCAATGCGGCGCGTCCGCCTTGGAGCACATCCACATGGTCCATGGGCGCGGGCTGCAGGGCGTGGAACAGGTCAGCGGCCTGGGCGCGCTCCAGCATGGCGCTCTCGGTCATGCGGTCGTGCAACAAGGCGGCCACGGCCTGCAGCTGCTCGGGTGTCATGGAAGTCTTGCCCAGCAGCGGGTGCTTCAGGCTCAGGCGGTATTCCACCAGACGCTCCACCCGCTTGACGGCAAAGCCGCAGTTGTGGGCAATGTCCGTGGCCTTGGAGGCCCAGGGCGAGACCGTGCCAAAGCGCGGGCTGACCACCACGCAGGGGCCGTCGACGGCGCCGGTGTATGGGTCACCGTAGGTGAGCAAAGCGGACAGCTGGCTGCAGACCGTGGCATCCAGCGCCGATTCACTGGCCACCAAGTGCACAAAGCGCCCGGCAATGCCGCTGATCTTGTCGTGTATGGCCTGAAGTGCAGGCAGGAGTTGCTGGGTGCGAAAGCTGCTGAGGGCGTTGCCGCCCTCAAAGGTGGAGATTTGCAGGGTCACTGTGCGGGCCTGAAAGGTGGTCGAAAGAGGTGGGCGAGAGAAATGGGCTTGAAAGGTGGCTTGCGCATGCGGCAGACGCAGGGATACGCGAGCGGGGGCAATTTTAACTGTGCGCTGACGCGGCTCTGGGCCGATGGGATAATTCGGCCCATGACAATCACCTACAAAGATGCCGAGGGCATTGCCGGCATGCGCATAGCCGGCAGGCTGACCGCTGAAGTGCTGGACTATCTGACCCCCTTCGTCAAACCCGGCGTGACCACCAACGCGCTGGACAAGCTGGCCCATGACTACATCGTGGAGGTGCAAAAAGCCATTCCCGCGCCCTTGAACTACACCGGTGGCGGCAACACGCCCTACCCCAAGTCGATCTGCTCGTCCATCAACCACCAGGTCTGCCACGGCATACCCAATGACAAGCAGCTGAAAAAAGGTGACATCGTCAACCTCGATGTCACCGTCATCAAGGACGGCTGGCATGGCGACAGCAGCCGCATGTACATCGTCGGCGACGCCTCCATTGCGGCCAAGCGCCTGTGCTCTCTGACCTATGACGCCATGTGGCATGGCATCAAGCTGGTGCGCCCGGGCATCCATCTGGGTGACATCGGCCACGCCATCCAGGTGTTTGCCGAAGGCCACGGCTTTAGCGTGGTGCGCGAGTTCTGCGGCCACGGCATTGGCCGCGGCTTTCACGAAGAGCCCCAGGTGCTGCACTACGGCCGCCCCGGCACGCTGGACAAGCTGGTGGAGGGCATGACCTTCACCATAGAGCCCATGATCAACGCCGGCAAGCGCGACATCAAGGACGGCCCCGAGAAAGACGGCTGGAGCATTGTCACCAAGGACCACTCGCTGTCGGCGCAGTGGGAGCACACCGTTCTGGTTACCCCCACCGGCTATGAGGTGCTGACCCTGTCGGATGCCAGCCCGCCGATTCCTGCTTTTGTCGCAGCCTTTGCTGCTGCCCCACGCGCCTAGCAGCCGCTGCATGCCCGATATCGCAGCGTTGCGCGACGCCTATCGCGCCCAGAAGGCCACCCTGCTGGCCACACTGGGAGAACGTGCCGCCTCCACCCGCACGGTGCGCAACGTGTTGCACCGCATGTCCGATCTGGTGGACTCGGTGCTGGTCAAGTTGTGGCAGCGCTCCGCGTTGCCAGAGCAGTTCGCACTGCTGGCGGTGGGCGGCTATGGCCGCTCTGAGCTGTTTCCCTATTCGGACGTGGACGTGCTGGTGCTGTTGCCCGACGGCACCTCCATGGAAAATAATGCGGCTTTGAAAAGCCGCATCGAAGCCTTTATCAGCAACTGCTGGGACTTGGGGCTGGAAATCGGCTCCAGCGTGCGCAGCGTGGGCGAGTGCCTGAGCGAGGCCCAGCGCGATGTCACCATCCAGACCGCCCTGCTGGAGAGCCGCTGGATCACTGGCAACGCACGGTTGGTGCAAAACTTTCAAAAGGCATTTTTCGCGGCCCTGGATCCGCAGGCCTTTTTTGTCGCCAAGACCCTGGAACTGCGCCAGCGCCACACCAAGTTCGAAGACACGCCCTACGCGCTGGAGCCCAATTGCAAGGAGTCGCCCGGCGGCCTGCGCGATTTGCAGGTGATTTTGTGGGTGGCCCGGGCCGCCGGCCTGGGCAACGACTGGAAGGCCCTGGCCCACAACGGCCTGGCCACACCCTTCGAGATCCGGCAAATCCTGCGCAACGAGGCGCTGCTGCTGCAAATTCGCGCGCGTCTGCACCTGCTGGCCAAACGGCGCGAAGACCGCCTGATATTCGATTTGCAGAATGCCGTGGCCGAGTCCTTTGGCTACAGCAACCGCGAAGCCGACGACGACAAGAAGAGCATGGTGCGCGCCAGCGAGCAGCTGATGAAGCGCTACTATTGGGCGGCCAAGGCGGTGACCCAGCTCAATCAGATTTTGCTGATGAACATCGAGGAGCGACTGAGCCCCTCCACCCACACGCTGCACCCCATCAACGAGCGCTTCAACGAGAAGGCTGGCACGCTGGACGTGGTAAGCGACGATTTGTACCGGCGCCATCCGCACGCCATTCTGGAAACCTTTTTGCTCTACCAGACCACGGTGGGCGTGAAGGGTTTCTCGGCCCGCACCCTGCGCGCGCTCTACAACGCGCGCGACCTGATGGATGCCAAGTTCCGCAAGGACCCGGTCAACCGTGCCACCTTCATGCGCATCCTGATGGAGCATGACGGCATCACCCACGCCATGCGCCTGATGAACCAGACCTCGGTGCTGGGGCGCTACCTGTGGGTGTTCAGGCGCATCGTGGGCCAGATGCAGCACGACCTGTTCCACGTCTACACGGTGGACCAGCATATTCTGATGGTGCTGCGCAATGTGCGGCGCTTCTTCATTGTCGAGCATGCCCATGAATACCCGTTTTGCTCGCAGCTGGCCTCCGGTTGGGACAAGCCCTGGGTGCTGTATGCGGCAGCACTGTTCCATGACATTGCCAAGGGCCGCGGCGGCGACCACTCCGAGCTCGGCACGGTGGAAGCCCGGCGCTTTTGCCGTGACCACGGCATCGACGCGCAGGACACGGAGCTGATTGAATTCCTGGTGCGCGAACACCTGACCATGAGCCGGGTGGCGCAGAAGTCGGACCTGAGCGACCCCAAGGTGATTGCCGACTTCGCCAAGCGCGTGGGTGACGAGCGCCGCCTCACCGCCCTGTACCTGCTGACGGTGGCCGATATCCGGGGTACCTCGCCCAAGGTCTGGAATGCCTGGAAGGGCAAGCTGCTGGAAGACCTTTACAAATACACCACGCGCGCCCTGGGGGGGCGTGCCCCCGACCCGGATGCCGAGGTGGAAGCGCGCAAGCGCGAGGCCCTGGTGCTGGTGGCCCTGTACGCCATGCCTTTTGAGGCGCACAAGCCGCTGTGGGACACGCTGGATGTGGGCTACTTCATGCGCCACGAAGCCGCCGATATCGCCTGGCACACCAAGCAGATCTCGCGCCACGTGGACACCAAGGTGCCCATCGTGCGGGCCCGGCGCTCGGCCATTGGTGAGGGCTTGCAGGTGCTGGTCTACACCCATGACCAGCCCGACCTGTTTGCCCGCATCTGCGGCTACTTTGACCAGGGCGGCTTCAGCATTCTGGATGCGCGCGTGCACACCAGCAAGACCCACTACGCGCTGGACACCTTCCAGGTGATTGCCGCCGGCGGCATCGAAGAGCACTACCGTGAACTCACGGCCATGATTGAAAACGGTCTGGCCAGCGCCATTGTCAGAGAGACCGCCTTGCCCGCGCCCAGCCGGGGCCGGGTCTCGCGCCGTGTGAAAAGCTTTCCCATTGCACCGCGCGTCAGCCTGCGCCCGGATGAAAAAGCCCAGCTCTGGCTGCTCTCGATTTCTGCCAGCGACCGCCAGGGCCTGCTGTACTCGATTGCCCGGGTGCTGGCGCGGCACCAGATCGAGGTGCAGCTGGCCAAGGTGG
This sequence comes from Rhodoferax sp., assembly GCA_043758575.1. Taxonomy (GTDB): domain Bacteria; phylum Pseudomonadota; class Gammaproteobacteria; order Burkholderiales; family Burkholderiaceae_C; genus Allorhodoferax. The sequence goes on along the minus strand of JAYVNF010000251.1, from coordinate 7,023 downwards.
TCACCTTGGGCGAGCGGGTGGAAGACATGTTCTTGATCCACGGCCCGCAGCTGCAGCACAACCGTGCGCAGATTGAAATCGAGACCGAGCTGCTGGACGCATTGGCCTCTTGAGCGCGGGCTTCAATCGTCCTCGTCGGCGGCAATTTCGGGGAACAGCACCTCGGTATAGCCAAACTGGCTGAAATCGCGTACACGCATGGGATACAGCTTGCCCCACAGATGGTCGCACTCGTGCTGCACCACACGGGCGTGAAAGCCCTCCACCGTGCGGTCAATCGCATCACCATACTGGTCAAAGCCGGTGTAGCGGATGTGCGACCAGCGCGGCACCATGCCACGCAGACCGGGCACCGACAGGCATCCCTCCCAGTCGCTTTCCTCGGCATCACCGATTGGGGTGATGGTTGGGTTGATGAGCACCGTGGGTGGCACCACCGGGCGGTCCGGGTAGCGCGGGTTGCGCTCAAAGCTGCCAAAAATCACCAGCTGCAAATCGACCCCAATTTGCGGTGCCGCAAGGCCCGCGCCGTTGGCCGCACGCATGGTGTCCAGCAGGTCGGTGACGAGCAAGTGCAGTTCGTCACTGTCGAAGGCGGTAACGGGCTGGGCCATGCGCAGCAGACGCGGGTCGCCCATTTTGAGAATTTCACGTACGGTCATTTCAGCATCTCCAACAATGCGGCTTCATCCAACACTTTGACACCCAGCTCCTGGGCCTTGGTCAGCTTGCTGCCGGCCTCGGTGCCGGCCACCACATAGCGGGTCTTCTTGCTGACCGAGCCAGAAACCTTGCCGCCGGCGGCCTCGATCCGGTCTTTGGCGTCGTCGCGCCCCAGCGTGGGCAGGGTGCCGGTCAGCACAAAGGTCAGGCCGGCCAGCGGCTTGGGGGCGTCCGATTTGCCTGTGCCCTCCTCCCAGCGGATGCCACAGGCGCGCAGCTGCTCTACCACCTCGCGGTTGTGCGGCTGGTCAAAAAAAGTGCGCAGGCTTTTGGCGACGATGGGGCCTATGTCATTGACCTGCAGCAGCGCTTCTTCGGAGGCGTCCATGATGGCGTCCAGCGCACCAAAATGCCGGGCCAGTTCCTTGGCCGTGGCCTCGCCGACGTGGCGAATGCCTAAGCCAAACAGAAAGCGCGGCAGCGTGGTCTGTTTGGATTTTTCCAGCGCATCGACAATGTTCTGGGCCGACTTGTCGGCCATGCGTTCCAGGCTGGCCAGGGCACTCAGACCCAGGCGGTACAGGTCGGGCAAAGTGCGTATGACATTGGCATCCACCAGCTGCTCCACCAGCTTGTCACCCAGGCCCTCCACCTCCACCGCGCGGCGCTGGGCAAAGTGCAGAATCGCCTGCTTGCGCTGGGCGCTGCAGAACAGGCCGCCGCTGCAGCGGTGGTTCATCTCGGTTTTTTCGCGCACCACGGCACTGCCGCAGACCGGGCAGGCACGCGGCATGCGGAAGTTGGAGACGTAAGGCTGACGCGGGTAGTGCCGGAAGGATCCCTGCGGGGCGTCCGGATCCAGACCGCCGCTCAACACGTCCTGCGACCGGCCAACCACCTCGGGAATCACGTCCCCGGCGCGGCGCACGATGACGCCATCACCGACGCGCACATTCTTCTTGCGCACCTCGAAGACGTTGTGCAGGGTGGCGTTGGACACCGTGGTGCCACCCACGAACACCGGCTCCAGCCGTGCCACTGGCGTGAGCTTGCCGGTGCGCCCGACCTGCACGTCAATGCCCAGCACCCGGGTCAGCTGCTCCTGCGCCGGGTATTTGTGCGCCACCGCCCAGCGCGGCTCGCGGGTGATGAAACCGAGCTGGCGCTGCAGGGCCAGGCTGTTGACCTTGTAGACCACGCCGTCAATGTCATAGGGCAACTGATCACGCGCGCTGCCTATGCGCTGGTGGTAGGCCACCAATTCCTCGGCGCCACGGGCCAGTGCCACCTGCTCGGCCACTGGCAGGCCCCAGCTTTTGAGGGTTTGCAGCAGGCCGTAGTGGGTGGCAAAGGCCGGGCCGCCCTCTTCTGCCGGCGTGACCTCGCCCACGCCGTAGGCGAAGAAGCTCAAGGGGCGCTGGGCGGCGATGCCAGGGTCGAGCTGGCGCACCGCGCCGGCGGCGGCATTGCGCGGATTGACAAAAGTCTTCTCGCCCTTCTCGCGCTGCTTGTCATTCAGGGCCTCAAAGTCGTCGCGCCGCATATAGACCTCGCCGCGCACTTCCAGCACGGCGGGGATGGCGCCAGGCGCCGCCTCAGGGGGCAGCGCAGCACGCGCAGCGGCAAGCGTGGGGGCCAGTTTCAAAGGGATCTGGCCTACGGTACGGATGTTTTGCGTCACGTCCTCGCCGTTTTCGCCATCACCCCGGGTCGCGGCCTGCACCAGCACGCCATTCTCGTAGCGCAGGTTGATGGCCAGACCATCGAATTTAAGCTCGGCCACGTACTCCACTGCCGCATCCGTCTCGGTCAGTTCCAACTCCTTGCGCACCCGGGCATCAAAGGCCTGGGCGCCGCTGGACTCGGTGTCGGTCTCGGTGTGAATACTGAGCATGGGCACGGCATGGCGCACGCTGGCAAAGACGTCCAGCGGCTTGCCGCCAACACGCTGGGTCGGCGAGTCGGACGTCAGCCAGTCCGGGTGCTGGGCCTCCAGCGCCTGGAGCTCGCGAAACAGCTTGTCGTATTCGGCGTCGGGAACGCTGGGTGCGTCCAGCACGTAGTACTGGTGGGCATACCGGTGCAACGTGGCGCGCAGCACGTCAAGGCGCTGGCGTTGGGGGTCTGCGGCATCGTCCGCGGCAAATAAATCCAAAGTGGCCATGGCCGTTGCGTCCTCGCGCTGTCGGTTGCTGGCAGGCCGGAGCATCGGCGCCCAGCCTGTGCAGGGAGATTCAGGAAAACAGCCGGCGTGCCACGGCCGAGCCGGCCGCCAGATCGCGCTGTTCCAGCGTGTTGTACAGGGTTTGCAGCTCGGCGCCAATCACATCCATGGTGTTGAGCGCCAGGGGCTGGCCGTTGTCGTCGGTGACCACACCGTCCATGGCCTCGGCCAGTGAAAACGCGGCGTCGCGCATGCGCTCGAAGGGTTGCTCGGCGCGCTCGGCCTGGGCCACGTCCAGGTGCAGGCTGATCTCGCGGATGGCCGACTGCGCCGGGTCTTCGGCCAGAGCCGCCTGCGAATCAAAGCCCAGCACCAGCACCGGGGGCATGCCCTCGCTGGAGGCGCTCAGCACCATGCGACCGGCAATCGCGCCGGCCACAAAGCCCAGACGGGCCGCGTTCTGGTGCACATAGCCAGGGCTCCAGGAGGCGTTGCGGGCGCGTATGGTGAAGCCCAGCTGGGCGTCGTGGGCACTGGCGAACTGGTCCAGCTCACGGGCCCGCGCCACTTCGTCGCGCATTTCGGGGAAGTCGGGTGTGGCGCCCACGGCATCGGCAAAGGCCTGGGTCTTGACGACATACTCGGAGTACTCGATTTCGTTCAGCGCGCCGGTGCGGTTGGCCAGCTGCACGCCGGCCTGGAAGCTGCTGTAGCGTTGGCCGGCCCGTGGCGCTTCCCACTGCTGGCTGGCGCTGTTGAAGCCTTCCACCGCGAAGGGCTTGGTGCCGGCCCGGCGCGTGGCTGGCAAGGCCGCAATGGCGGCGTCACCCGATACGGCGGGCGCACTGGAGTCCAGCGCCAGGCTGGCGATGACGTCGATCAGCGCGTCCAGCGTGGGCTTTTTCACCGGGGTGGGCAGCGCCATATCGCGCGCCTCGACTTCGGCTTCGGAAAACGCGGGCTCTACCGGGTCCAGGCCACCGGGCTCCACCTGCTCGGCCGGTGCGGCCTGGCGTGGTGCGTTCTTGCGCGAGGTCCAGGTGTTGTAGCCCACCACGCCGGCCAGCACCAGGCCACCGGCGACGGCTAAACCCATCTGAAAATTGCTCATAGTCTTGTGCGTGTCCTAGGCCAGTTCGGCCAGTGAGACGGCGGATTCCATGTCCACCGCCACGATACGTGAAACGCCCTGCTCCTGCATGGTCACGCCAATCAACTGCTCGGCCATTTCCATGGCGATCTTGTTGTGGCTGATGAACAGGAACTGCGTGCCCTTGCTCATCGTGCTGACCAGCTTTGCGTAGCGCTCGGTGTTGGCGTCGTCCAGCGGCGCGTCCACTTCGTCCAGCAAACAGAACGGGGCCGGGTTCAACTGGAAGATGGCGAACACCAGCGCAATGGCCGTGAGCGCCTTCTCACCGCCAGACAGCAGGTGGATGGTCTGGTTCTTCTTGCCCGGCGGCTGGGCCATGACCTGCACGCCAGAGTCGAGGATCTCGTCGCCTGTCATCACCAGGCGCGCATTGCCGCCACCGAAGAGCTCGGGGAACATGCGGCCGAAATGCTCGTTGACCTGGTTGAAGGTGCCCGAGAGCAGTTCGCGCGTTTCGGCGTCGATCTTGCGGATGGCGTCTTCCAGGATGTTCATGGCATCCGTCAGGTCGGTGCTTTGAGAATCGAGGAAGGTCTTGCGTTCGCGGGCTGCGGCCAGCTCGTCCAGCGCGGCCAGGTTGACGGCGCCCAGGGCAGTGATTTCGCGCTGGAGGCGGTCGATATCGGTTTGCATGCCAAACAGGCGCACATTGCCGTCCTTGATACTTTGCTCCAGTGCCACCAGGTCGGCCTTGGCGTCCACCAGCTGCGTTTCGTACTGCTCAAAGCCCAGACGCGCGGCCTGCTCTTTGAGTTGGAACTCGGTGATGCGCTGGCGCAAGGGGTCGAGCTCGCGCTCCAGCTGCATGCGCCGCTCGTCGCTGGCGCGCAGCTTGGCGGTCAGGTCGTCGTATTCGCTGCGCTTGGCGCCCAGGCTTTGCTCGCGCTCGAGCTTCAGGGCCAGGGCGTTTTGCAGTCCCCCTTGGGCGGCGGCGTCGGTCAGGCGCGTGAGCTCTTCCTGGGCGCGCTGTTCTTCACCGTGGATGGAGGCGGTTTGCTGGTCGGCCGTGTCCATGGCGCGCGACAGTTCGGCATTGCGGGCCTGCAGGCTGCGCTGGGCAAAGCTGGCTTCCTGCGCCTGGCGCTCCAGGCTGCGCTGCTGTTCGCGGCACTGGTGGATCTTGCCCTGCCATTCGATCACGTGCTCATCAAGCTGGGCGTGGCGTTCCTGGCTGTCGGCCAGTTGCATGTCCAGGGATTCAAAACGGCCTTCGGCGGTGGCCCGGCGCTCCTGCAGGTCTTCGAGCTGGGCATCGACCTCGGCCAGGTCGCTTTCGATTTGCGCGCTGCGAGCCCGGCTTTGTTCGGCCAGTTGGGTCAGGCGCAGGGCCTCTACCTGCAGCGCGTGGTTGCGGGTTTGCGCCTCAGCGGCTTCGCGCCGTATGGTGACCAGCGCCTGGGCACTCTGGGCGTAGGCGCTCTCGGCACGCGACAGGGCCACGCGCGACTCGTCGGCAATCAGCACCTGGGCGCGCAGCTGCTTGTCCAGGTTTTCAATTTCCTGGGCGCGGGCCAGCAGGCCGGCCTGCTCGGAGTCCTGGGCATAAAAGCTCACGCTGTGGGCAGACACCACATGGCCGGACTTCACATAAATGGCTTCGCCCGGTTTGAGCTGGGCGCGCTGGGCCAGGGCGTCTTCAAAGCTGCTGGCAGTAAAGCAGCCATGCAGCCAGTCCACCAAAATCGCACGTTGGCCGGCATCGTTTACGCGCAGCAGGTCCGACAGGCGCGGCAGTGCCGCCGCCGCTTCGGGCACAGCCGCCAGCGGCGGACTGTAAAACGCCAGCTTGGCGGGCGGCGCGTCGATGGCAAAGGCGCGCACCATCTCCAGACGCGACACTTCGAGTGCACCCAGGCGCTCGCGCAGCGCGCCTTCCAGGGCGTTCTCCCAACCCTGCTCGATATGGATACGACTCCACAGGCCCTGCAAATGGTCCAGCCCGTGTTTGGCCAGCCAGGGTTGCAGCTTGCCGTCGGTCTTGACCTTTTCCTGCAGGGTTTTCAGGGCGTCCAGGCGGGCCGACAAGTCGGCCTGGCGCGCTGATTCGCTGTTGACCGCCTGCTGGGCGGCGCGGCGGGCTTCGTCCAGCGCCGGCACCGATTCCTGCAGCTCGTGCAGGCGCTCCTGCGCAATTGCGTGGGCTTCTTGAGAATCTTCAAACTGCTGCTGCACGTCTTGCAGCTTGGCCTCGTCGGGCGCAGTCAGGGCATTGCGGTCGGCACCCAGGCGCTCGCGCCGGGTCGACAGGCCGCGGCTTTGTTCTTCAATGCTGCGCTGCTCGGCGGCCAGCACCTGGATCTGCTGCTGCACCTGGACCACGGCGCCACGCTGTTCGTTGGCCTTGGTTTGGGCCAGGGCCAGGGCCTCTTCGATATCGGGCAGCTGCTGCGCCTGCTCTTCCACCTGCGCGGCCAACAGCTCGGCCTGCTCGTCACCGTGCAGGGCCAGCTCGGCCAGGCGCTCCATCTCGGCCTGGGCGTCTTCCTTGCGCGTGGCCCATTGGGCGATTTGTTCCTTGAGCGTAAGCAGGCGCTGCTCCACGCGCTGGCGGCCCTCCACCACAAAGCGGATTTCGGCTTCCAGGCGACCCACATCGGTGCTGGCCTCGTACAGCAGGCCCTGGGCCTGGTTGACCTGGTCGCCGGCGGCGTAATGGGCCTGGCGCACGGCTTCGAGCTCGGCTTCGATGTGGCGCAAATCGGCCATGCGCGCTTCCAGCGCATTCACGGCGGCCAGGCCATCGGCCTGCACCTTGCCCTGGTCGGCCAGGGCTTCGGTGCGTTTCAAAAACCACTGCTGCTGCTGCTTGAGGGTGACCTCGCCATGCAGGGCGTGGTACTTGGTAGCGACCTCGGCCTGCTTCTCCAGCTTGTCCAGGTTGGCATTGAGCTCGCGCAGAATGTCTTCCACGCGGGTCAGGTTTTCGCGTGTGTCGGAGAGGCGGTTTTCGGTTTCGCGGCGGCGTTCCTTGTACTTGGAGACGCCAGCGGCCTCCTCCAGAAACAGGCGCAGCTCTTCGGGCTTGGATTCGATGATGCGGCTG
>JAYVNF010000250.1:0-14526 GCA_043758575.1 Rhodoferax sp. | reverse complement strand
AACATCGTGGTGATCTATGCCGAAAACCGTGCCTTCAACAACCTGTACGGCAAGTTCCCGGGCGCCAATGGCATTGCCGCGGCCCTGAAGAAGTACTACCCGCAAAAAGACCGCGACGGCGTCAGCGTTCTGGCCAAGTTGCCACCTGCCTGGGGCGGCCTGACCGCAGCCGGCCAGACCCCGGCCATCAGCGCGGCCATGACCACCAATGTCTGGGCCAACCTGCCGTTCCAGATCGACTCGGCCACCCCAGCCTGGGGCGCCACCGATGCCAATGGCAACTCCCTGCAGACCAACCAGTCGGTGATCACGCGCGACCTGTACCACCGCTTTTTCGAGAACCAGATGCAGATCAACGGCGGCAAGAACGATATGTTCGTCGCCGATGCCGACGCCGGTGGCCTGGTGATGGGCTACTACGACGGCAGCCAGATGCAGATGTGGAACCTGGCCAAGCAAAACGTGCTGGCCGACAACTTCTTCCAGGGCGCTTTTGGCGGCTCGTTCCTGAACCACCAGTACCTGGTCTGCGCCTGCGTGCCCACCGTGCCGGCTGCCACCGTGGCCGCCAACGCCATGACCAAGAACGTGCTGGATGCCACGGCCACCAGCCAGTTCAACGGCGTGCCCCAACTGCTGGCCAAAGCCACCCAGGCCGCCTCGGCGCTGACGGGTGCCACCGCCTACAACACCGGCAATATGGCGCCGCTGGACTACTTTGGCGCAGGCGACGGCTACCGCGCGGTCAACACCATGCAACCGGCCTTCCAGCCCAGCGGCAACGCGCCCTTGCTGGCCACCGGCAACGGCCCGCTCTATGCCAACCCAGGCGCTGCCACCACCTTGCCAGCGCAAACCCAGGCCACCATTGGCGACCTGCTGACGCAAAAGAACATTGACTGGGCCTGGTACGCACAAGGCTGGAAGGCCGCCAGCGATGCCTCCTACACCTACAACGCCGCCACCGGCAAGTTCGTCAGCGCCAACACGGTCTACTACGCCAACGCCTCCGGCACCTCGGATGCGACCCACCTGGACCTGCAGGCCCACCACCATCCCTTCAATTACTTTGGCCGCTTTGACCCGGTCACAGGTGCGGCCGAGCGTGCCGCTCATTTGAAGGACTACAACGATCTGGTGGATGCTGCCCAAGCCGGCAACCTGCCCCCGGTGGCCTTCTACAAACCGGCTGGCTATGACAACCAGCATGCCGGTTATGCCGGTGTCACGCAGGGCGACCAGCACATTGCCGATCTGATTGCCAAGCTGCAAGCCAGCCCCCAGTGGAACAACATGCTGGTGGTCGTGACCTATGACGAAAACGGCGGCTTCTGGGACCACGTGGCCCCCCCCGCAGGCGACCTGGCCGGGCCGGGCACGCGCATCCCGGCGCTGATCCTGTCAGCCCATGCCAAAAAGGGCTTGGTGGACCACACCCCGTATGACACCGCATCGGTGCTGCGCTTCATCACGCACCGCTACTCGCTGCCGGTGCTGCCGGGCCTGAAAACCCGTGACGCCGGTGTCAGCGCGGTGCTGGGCAAACCCATGGGCGATTTCACCAACGCCCTGAGCTTCTGAATCTTGTAAACCGGGGCGGCAGCTGCCGCCCGCTCTCCACCTTTTAGTGAGAAATCCACATGCGTAAAACCCTGATTGCCAGCGCCCTTCTCGCCATGGCCCTGGCCTCCGCTTCCGGCATGGCCTCGGCCTCCACCCTGTTCAGCACGGCCGACCTGAATGACTTCTCCACCGGCTTTGAGAACGGTGCCTATGCCATTGACAACACCTCGTTCATCGGCAGCAGCTTCCACTTGGACAGCGCCTCCGACATCAGTGCCATTGGCGGCTACTTTTCGCAGTATTCCGTTGGCACTATCTTTGGCGCCATTCTCGCGTCCGGTGCTGCCTGGAACACCGTGGCCGGCTCCGCACTGGCCGAGGTCACCTTTGCCGGCAGCGGTGCCGACCAGTTCGTCAACCTGAGCGGCCCCCTGCACCTGGCCGCTGGCGATTACCAGCTGGTGTTTGGCTCGGGCCTGTTTGGTGCCACCGGCACCAGCGCCCTGGTGGACTCGCAATACACCCTGGGCACGCCCAACATCCAGCAAAGCTTTAACGCGGGCAACAGCCTATCGGCCCTGAGCACCCAGGACGTGCGCATGACCGTGCTGGGCGCCGTGTCGCCGGCACCGGAAGCCGAAAGCTATGCCATGTTCCTGGCCGGTCTGGGCCTGGTGGGCGCCATGGTGCGCCGCCGCCGCTCGGTCTGATCGGCTCTTGCGCGGTGTGTACGGCCCCTGGACGGGGCCGTAGCCTTTTTGAAATTATTGCAAGGTGGCGTGATGGAATGGCAAATGCCCGGATGGCAAAAACGAATGCTGTGTGCAGCGGTTCTGCTGTGCGCAGCAGGTGCGCCACTGCACGTGCTGGCCCAGAGTCGGGTGGCGGGCCAGCGCGTGCCGCTGGCAGAAGTGCCGCTCGATGTCAGCGAAGGTCTTGCCGCCAGCACCACGGACGCCGCCAGCAACCAGCGCTACCTGAGCGGGCTGACCCGTTTGGGCAGCGCGATCTTTCACGACACCCGCTTGTCCGCCTCGGGCAAGCTGGCCTGCGCCACCTGCCATGACAGTGCCCACGCCTTCAGTGCGCCCACCCAGCGGGCGGTGCAAGCGGGTGGTGCGCGCGCGCGCGCGCCCGGCATGCGCGCCGTACCCAGCTTGCAGTACCTGCAGACTACGCCCGTGTTTGTGGAGCACTTTTTTGAGGATGAAGGTGCCCAGGCCGGGCAAGACGCCGGGCCTACCGGCGGGCTGACCTGGGACGGCCGCGTCGACAACCTGCACGACCAAGCCCGCATCCCCTTGTTTGCCGCCAACGAGATGGCCACCACGCCGTCGCGGCTGGTGCAGCGCCTGCGCCAGGCCGCGTACGCGCAGGATTTCAAAACGCTGTTCGGAGACCAGGTGTTCGACCATCCCGAACAGGTGATTGAGAAGACGCTGCTGGCGCTGCAGACCTTCCAGCAAGACCCGGCGCTGTTCTATCCCTACACCAGCAAATACGATGCCGTGCTGCGCGGCCAGGCCACTTTGTCGGCACAGGAGGCGCGCGGGCTGGAGGTCTTCAACCAGACCGACAAGGGCAACTGCGCCAGTTGCCACCCATCCAGCAAAGCGGACAACGGCGGCCTGCCCCAGTTCACCGACTACGGCTTTGCCGCCCTGGGTTTGCCGCGCAACGCGAAGATCCCGGCCAACGCGCGCGCTGGCTACTTTGACAAGGGCTTGTGCGGCCCGGTGCGCACCGACCTGGCGGACCACAAGGAATACTGCGGACTGTTCAAGGTGCCCAGCCTGCGCAACGTGGCGGTGAAAAAAGTTTTCTACCACAACGCCGCTGCGCTGGACCTGGTGTCGGCCGTGCGCTTCTATGCCGAACGCGATACGCAGCCGGCCAAGTGGTACCCGCGCAATGCCAAAGGCCGCGTGCAGAAATTCAATGACCTGCCGGCCCGCTACCGCGACAACATCGAGACCGACACACCCTTTGGGCAAAAGCGCGGTGAGACACCGGCCATCAGCCCGGCCGACGTCAAGGACATCGTGGCCTTCCTGAAAACGCTGACGGACGGTTACACGCCAGGGGCCGGCCCCTAAGGGGCCAGGTCGGCAAAGGCGGTGACTTCTATGCCACCGTGGCGCTGCACAAACTCCATGAATTGCGCGGCCGGCATCGGCCGGGCAAACAAATAGCCCTGGCCCACATCGCAGCCCAGCGCGCGCAGCACCGCCAGTTGCTCAGACGTCTCCACCCCTTCAGCAATCACCTTCAGGCCCAGGGCCTGGCCCATGGCGATGACGGCGGTGCAGATGGCCAGGTCGTTCTGGTCGCCAGGCAGGCCGCGCACAAAGGACTGGTCCAGCTTCAGGTTGTCCAGCGGCAGGCCCTTGAGCTGGCTGAGCGAGGAGTAGCCGGTGCCAAAGTCGTCGAGTGCCAGCAGAGCGCCCACCTGCTTGAGCTGGTCCATGGTGGCGATGGTGGTGGCCGCGTCCTGCATGATGGAGCTTTCGGTGAGTTCGAGCTCCAGGCAGTGGGCCGCCAGCGCATGCGCATGCAGGGTTTGCTGCACATCGCGCAGCAGGCTGCTTTGCTTGAAGTGCTGGGCCGACAGGTTGATGGCAATCGGCAGCTCCACCATGCCGGCCTGCTGCCAGGCCTTGTTCTGCCGGCAGGCTTCCTGCATCACCCAGTTGCCCAGCGCCACGATCAGGCCGCGCTCTTCAGCCACCAGAATGAACTGACTGGGCATGACCAGGCCGCGTGTGGGGTGCTGCCAGCGTATCAGGGCCTCGGCCCCGGTGATGTGGCCGTTCTCCAGATCGATCTTGGGCTGGTAGTACAGCACGAACTGCTGCTCCTCCAGGGCCCGGCGCAGGTCGCGCTCCACCCACAGCATTTCCAGCACATGGTCGTTCATGCCGGCGGTGTGGAACTGGTAGCTGTGGCGTCCGCTGCGCTTGGCATGGGTCAGCGCCACGTCGGCGGCCTGCAGCAGCTCGGCCACATCCCGGCCATCGTCCGGGTAGATCGCCACGCCCACACTGGCGGTGAGTGCCAGTTCCTGGCCGACGGCCAGTATGGAGGGGGTGGCGACGGCCTGTTGCGCACGCTCCAGGGTTTGCACAATGCGCTCCACGGAAAGCGTGTCGCCAATTTCGCCCAGGGTGATGACAAACTCATCGCCGCCCATGCGCGCAGTGATGTGGGCCTCTCCAAACTGGGCCTGCAGGCGCCGGCCCACTTCCACCAGCGTAGCGTCGCCAACCCGGTGACCGACCGAGTCGTTGATTTCCTTGAAGCCGTCCAGCCCCAGACAGAGCACGGCAAAGCGCTGGCCATCCTGCATGCTGGCCACCAGGGCCTGCATCTGGCGGGTCAGGCTCTCGCGGTTGGGCAAACCGGTGAGCGCATCGTGCAAGGCCCGGTGGGCCAGCAAGGCCTCGTGCGCCCGGGCTTCGGTCTCGGCCTGGCGGCGCAGGACCAGGTCGGCGCGGCGCACGATAGCGTACAGAAAAACATACAGCAGGGCCAGGCTGCCCAGCACCACGCCAACAATTTCCCAGGTGGTGTGCTCCAGCTCAGCGACGTAGTCGGTCACGTCCGAATACACCTCAAACACGCCCTGGGCCGGCTGGCTGCTGTCGGTGCGTATGGGGATGTAGCTGGAGATCAAGTTGCGGTCGTTGATGACTTTCTCAAACGCATCAAAGGTGTTCTCGAAAGCAATCTCACTGCTGACCTTGCCGGCAATCGCGTCCTGCACACCGTCGTCATCGCTCTTGTCCTCGCCAATCTGCTTTTCGTCGGTGGAGAAAACTGTCAGGCCGTGCAGATCGTAAATCTTGACCTTGACCACCGCCAGGCCCTTCATCTGGCGCAGCACGTCGGCGCGTATCAGCGCCACCTGGGGATTGCTTTGCAACTGCTGGCGGCTTTGCGTGGCCGCACTTTGCACATAGGCCGCATGGCGGAGCCAGATGGTGCTGGCAAAGATCTGGGTGATGACCACGTTGTCGCGCGTTTCGTGCTGCTCCAGCGCCTCTGTGGCGAAGTGGCGGTAGAAGTACACCAGCGGCGCCAGCACCACCAGCAGCCCGAGCAAACTGGCCAGGGCAAAGTAGCGCACCAGACGGAATTTGGGGGCGGGTGTTGGCACTGTTACCCCGGGCATGGCGCCATTGGCAACGGCGTTGGCAGGGGGTGGCAAGGGCGTATTCATGCAGCAAATGTGTTTGCTGCGGATTTTGCACCGGCATCCAGACATCTGCATGTTTTTTTCATATCCGGTACCGCACGGATGCAGAGCGGCATGGCCGAGCCTGCTGGCCCGCAGTCGCCGTTGCCCTAGTTGGCCTGGATATAGCCGGTGGCCGCCAGCAGCCACAGGGTGCCGAACACGAAGGGCAAGGCCTTGGCAGCCCAGTTGCCACGGTGGGCCGTGGCGCTTTGGGGTACTAGGTGGCACAGGCGCTCCAGGCCGGCTTTTTGGTACGCAGCTTCGATCGCCACAGAGGCGTCCAGCGCGGCAAAAATGCTGATGCCAATCACCAGGGCCACGGCCATTCCAAACACCGGAAAACCAATCACCAGCCAGCGGTGCTTGTCCACCGTCAACGTACCGTAGGCGGTAAACAGCAAACCCTGCGACAGGATCAACCACATGAGGCGGTGGTTGACCAGGTTGTCCTCATGCGTCCACTGCTCGCGCAGGGCGTGGTAGAGGTCCCAGTCGGGCAGGGTTGGCGCCAAGGTGGGTGGGGCTTTGTTGTCGGTGCTGCTCATGGGGCCATTGTCTGCGAACCATTCCCACACTGCGAGCTTACTGGGGCGCCAGCATCCACTCATGCACCGGGTCGTTCTTGAACACCCAGAAGCGGTTCGGGCCGGCCATCACATTCAGGTAGTACAGGTCATAGCCATGTGGGGCGGTGACGGGGTGGTAGCCGCGCGGCACCATCACCACGTCGTGGTCTTCCACGGCGCAGGCCTCGTCCAGGCTGCGGTCGTCGGTGTAGACGCGCTGGAAGGCAAAGCCCTGGGGTGGGTTGAGGCGGTGGTAGTAGGTCTCCTCCAGCAGGGTTTCCAGGGGCGGTTGCTCCACATCGTGCTTGTGCGGTGGGTAGCTGGAAGAGTGGCTGGCCGGGGTGATCACTTCCACCACCAGCAGGTGGGCCGCGCGCGGGTCGTCGTGCGGCAGGATGTCGCAGACATAGCGGGTGTTGCTGCCCTTGCCACGCACGCTGCGGCGCATGGCGGCCGAGTCAATCACGCTGACCTGGCCCGAGCCGCCGGTGCCCGGTGCGCTGCACAGGGCGACTTCGGCCACGCCGGTGGCGCCCGGCACCGTGCCCACGGTGACGGTTTTTCCTGCCGGTACGTAGACGGCCGCTGGCGACACCTCTTCGAACACGCTTTTGCGCTGCCCCAGGTTCGCATAGACCCGTCCGTCCACGGTCACGTCCACCGTGCCGGTGAGCACCACCAGGCAGAGTTCGCGCGTGCCGGTGTCCACGGTTTCGCTTTCACCCGGCTGCAGCCGCACGGCTTTAAATCCCACATGGGTCCAGCCGGCCCGCTCGGGCGTGACGTTGACGATTTCGCGGCCGTCTTTGGCGGCCTTGGCAAGCAGGGGACTGACCATGGTGTTCTTCCTTAGCTGAGTTCGTTGACCAGGGCGCGCAAGGTGTCGTAACCCTTCTTGGCGTATGCGTAGCTGGGGGCCACGGCCGGGTCCTGTTCGGCTTCCACGACTAACCAGCCTTCGTAGCCGGCGTTCTTCAGCACGGTCAGCGCGGCCCTGTAATCGATGCTGCCATCGCCGGGCACGGTGAAGGTGCCGTTGATGACGCCATTCAAAAAGCTCCAGCCGTCGTTGCGAGCCTGGGCAATCACCGGGGTACGCACATCCTTGCAGTGCACATGGACCACGCGCTGCACATGCTTTTGCAGCAAGGCCACGGGGTTGGGCAGACCGCCGTTGCCGGTGCCACCAAAATAGGCGTGGCCGGTGTCAAACAGCAGGAAGACCTTGGCCGGGTCGGTCAGGGCCATGAGCTTGTCCACGTCGGCGGGTGACTCCACGTAGGCACCCATGTGGTGGTGGTAGGCTAATCGGATGCCGTAGGTTTGCAGCAGGTGTTCGCCAAACGCGTTCAGGCGCTCGGCATACGCCGTCCACAGGGCCTCGCTGGCAAAGGTCGGGCGCTTGGACACCGGGGTGTCGATCTGGCCCTGCACGGTGCCTGCGCACTCGCCATAGACCACGACGTTCACGCCGTTGTACTGCAGCTTGCTCATGTGGACCTTGCAGCGTTCGATCTCGGCGGCCACGGCGTCGGCATTGCTTTGGCCAGACTCCACCTCGGCCAGAAAGCCGGAGTACCAACCGGACACGCAGGCCAGACCGAACTCATCGAGTTTGGACTTCAGGCCGGGGCCGTCCTTGGGAAATTTGTTGCCCAGCTCAAAGCCTTCGTAACCGATTTCCTTGCCTTCGCGCAGTGCCAGCTCCAGCGGGGTTTCGCCGCCCAGCGAGGGCAGGTCGTCGTTCATCCAGGACAGGGGGTTGATGCCAATGCGTACGTTCCAGGTCATAGGGTTCTCTTGAAAAAAATAAAAGGGTTATGGGGGTGCGCTGCCGTGGTCAGAGGGGCAGGCTAAACACGCTGGTCTTTTTTGGCGGCGACATAGCCGGCATGCGCCGCGTTTACTGCGGGACGTTCGGACACTTCCGGAATGCCCACTTCCCACCAGCAGCCGCCCTCGGCCGTGGTGCGGGTGTGGGTGGTGTCTATCACCAGCACCTGGCTGCGCTTGGCGGCGCGCGCTTTGACCATGGCGCTTTTCAGTTCGGCCACATTCTTCACGTGCACCGTGTCCGCGCCCATGGAGGCGCCATGCATGGCAAAGTCAATGCGGCTGGCCTCGCCCCCTTCGGGGATGCAGTCGTCCAGCATGTTGTTGAAACTGGCGTTGCCGGTGGCGTTTTGCAGACGCTGTATGCAGCCGTAGCCCCGGTTGTCCAGCACCACCACGATGAGCTTTTTGCCCAACATGACAGAGGTGGCCAGCTCAGAGTTCATCATCATGTAAGAGCCGTCGCCGACCATGACGATGACTTCCTGCTCGGGGCGCGCCATCTTGGCACCCAGCGCCCCGGCAATCTCATAACCCATGCAGGAAAAACCGTATTCCATGTGGTAGTTGCCGGGTTTGCTGGCGCGCCAGAGCTTGTGCAGCTCGGCCGGCAGGGTGCCGGCGGCGCAGACCACCACGTCGTGCGCGCCACTGTCGCCACCCGCGTCGTTGAGCGAGTCGCGCACCGCGCCCATGACTTCGGCGTCATAGGGCAGCGTGCCTTCTGCAGGAACGTGGGTGGTGAGTGCGGTAACGGTTTGCACCCAGCCTGCGGCCTCGGTCTTGCTGCGCGCGGTCCAGGCGGCATGCGCCGACCAGCTGCCCAGTGCGTCGGTGAGCTGCTGCAAGCCCACCTTGGCATCGGCCACCAGGCCGGTGCCGCTCCACTTCCCGGCGTCGAACGCCTGCACGTTCAGGCTCAGCAACTTGGCCTTTGCAAACAGGGCGTGCGAGCCGGTGGTGAAGTCCTGCAGGCGCGTGCCGATTGCAAACACCACATCGGCCTCGCGCGCCAGGGCGTTGGCGGCGGGGCTGCCGTCCACGCCAATGGCGCCCAGGTTCAGCGCATGGTCCCAGGGCAGGGCACTTTTGCCGCCGTGGGATTCGACGACGGGAATGCCGAACTGTTCGGCAAAGGCGCGCAAGTCCTCACAGGCCTGGCTGTAGAGCACACCGCCACCGGCCACGATCAGGGGCTGCTTGGCGGTCTTCAACAGCGCTGCAGCGCGCGTGAGTTCAAAGGCATCGGCCGGTGCACGGCGGAAGCGGATCACTTCCGGCGCAAAGAAGCCCACGGGGTAGTCAAAGGCATGGGCCTGCACGTCCTGCGGCAGGGCCAGGCAGACCGGGCCGCAGCTGGCCGGATCGGTCATGACCTGGATGGCGCGTGGCAAGGCCGTGAGGAGTTGCTCGGGGCGGCTGATGCGGTCGAAGTAACGGGTCACAGGCCGGAAGCAGTCGTTGGCCGAGATGTCGCCCTGCTGGAAACTTTCCACTTGCTGCAACACCGGATCGGGCGAGCGCGTGGCAAAGGTGTCGCCGGGCAGCAGCAGCACGGGCAAGCGGTTGACATGGGCTACCGCCGCAGCTGTCACCATATTGGTGGCGCCCGGGCCTATGCTGGTGCTGACCGCCATGATGCGCCGGCGCATATGCGCCTTGGCGTAGCCAATGGCCGCATGGGCCATGCCCTGCTCGTTGTGGGCACGGAAGGTAGGGAGCTGCTGGCGCTCGGCATGCAGGGCCTCGCCCAGGCCGGCCACATTGCCGTGGCCGAAGATGGTGAAGACGCCGCCGCAATAGGCTTCTATGCTGCCGTCGGCCATTTCCACGCGCAGGGCGGAGAGGTATTTCACCAGGGCCTGGGCCATGGTCAGTCGAATCGTTGTCATGTGCAAAGTCTCTTCGTTTCTATTCGGGCGGCGCTTCAGGCAACGGCGCGCACCAGGCTGCGGCGGTTGCGCCAGGCATCCACCAGCACGGTGTAGTTGGCCGCGACTCTGGCCACAAATGTAGCGTCATCGATATCACCGGACAGCCATTGCAGGCTCTCGGAAACCCACAGGCTGCGTCCCACCATAAAGCCCTTGACGATGGGGTTGGTGGCGTTGCGGAAGCTGTCCACCAGGTGGGCGATGGGCTGGTTCAGGCCCAGGATGACGGCGCCGCGGCAATGTGGATCGCGCTCGGCCACCAGGTTCTCCAGACCGGCCCAGCCAGCACCGCTCATGGGTGCGAGCTTCCACCACTCGGGCTTGACGCCCAGGTTGTAAAAGCGCTTCACGGCGCGCAGCACAGCGGCGTCTTCCTGGCCGGCCACACTTAAGGCCCTGGGCAGAATGATTTCCAGTAACAGTTCGTTGCCGCTGGCGCGGGTGGCTTCCCAGAGTTCCAGCACGGTTTGCTCCTGCTCCAGCCGCAGGGCGTAGGCGTCATCCGGGTGGTAGTGCACCAGGCACTTCACCACCTGCTCGGTGGGCCAGTTGACCAGGGCGCTGCCGATGGAGCGGGTGCCGTCAAAGCGCAGCGGGCGCGAGCCCGGCAGCTCCACCGGGCGGCCCACCCACCAGCCGCGCCCGGTGGCGCTGGCCAGGGCGTCGCGGCCGTAGTCGCCGCCGTCAATCAGCACGCCGGTGTGGCCTTGCAGCTGGCGGCTTTCTTCGACCCGGGCGGCGGCTTGCACCAGCAGTTTTTTCAGGGCGGGAATTTTTTCATCGGACGCACCGGCTTCGCGCGCCAGATCGTAAAACTGGCTGCGGTGGTCAAAGGCCATCACACACAGCTCGTTCCACTGCGGGCGGGCGGTGGTGACGCGGTGCAGATGGGCCAGCTGCTGGTCGGCATCGACCTTGGGGTTGCGGCTGCCACTGAACCAGTGCGCCAGCTCGGTGGGCGTGGGCATGGCGGCCGAGCAGGCGTGGCGTGAGACCACGATGGCGCCGCAGGCGTTGGCCACCCGGGTCGATTCGGCCCAGTCCCTGCCCTGCAAGAGCGTAGCCATCAGGCCGGACAAAAAGGCGTCGCCGGCGCCCAGCACATTGAGCACCTCCACGCGCTCGCCGCGGTAAGTGGTGGCGTCGTCGATGTGGGCGGGGATAGTGCCTTCAATCACACAGCAGCCAAGGGCGCCGCGTTTCACCACCAAGGTTGCATTGCTGATGGCGCGCACCGCCTTCAGGCTGGCGATGATGTCGTCTGTCACACCGCCGGCGATGAAGAATTCTTCTTCCGTGCCCACCAGCAAATCGAAGTGCGGCAGCATTTCCTGCAGCTGCTGCGTCACATGGGCATCGGCCACATAGCGGTTTTCACCGGCGCCGCGGCTGGTCAGGCCCCACAGCACCGGGCGGTAGTCAATGTCCAGCACGCGCACCACGCCATGTTTGGCAGCAAAGTCCAGGGCGGTTTGGGAGGCGGCGCGGGTGGTGGGGGTGGAGAGGTGGGTGCCGGTGATGGCCAGGGCCCGGCACTTGGCGATAAAGGCCTCGTCGATCAGCTTTGCATCCACCGCCATGTCGGCGCAGTTTTCGCGCACAAACAGCAGCGGGAAGGTGTCGCGGTCCTTCAGGCCCAAGAGCACCAGGGCAGTCAGGCGCTCGGGGTCGATCTGCACCTGCGAGGTGTCGCAGCCCTCGGCCTCCAGGGTTTGCGTCAGAAAGCGGCCCATCTGCTCATCGCCCACGCGGGCAATCATGGCGCTTTTGAGGCCCAGGCGGGCCACGCCAAAGGCCAGGTTGCCGGAGCTGCCGCCCAGGTACTTGGCCATGCTGCGCGCGTCTTCCAGGCGGGCGCCGAATTGCTCTGCATACAGGTCCACCGCCAGGCGGCCCAGGCAGGCCAGGTCGTAGCTGCGACCGGTGGGGAAGTTCAAGGTTGTCATGGCGCGCGGTTCCGTCAGAAGGTATGAATGGGTGGTCTCTTGGGTGGGGCAGATGCAAAAACGCATGGCTTGCCCAACCCTGGTGCGACTGACTGTAAATTATAAAGAAAAACCTTTCCCTAGGTGTAATTACTTAGAAATTATTTTTCCTTTTTGGAAAAATTTGACTACATTACGGTCCGTGGTGCAAAAACTTTTTCACTGTGCTCGCACCGCATAAACCTGTTTCTGTTTGTAGTCCCTTATTCAAATATTCTGGAGACCCCGTCATCATGAAAAAACTTCTGATCGCTGCTGCCGTATCTGCCACCCTGCTGGTCCCCATGGCCGCCCATGCGCAAAAAATCGGTCTGGCCATGGCCCAGCTCGACACCTTTTTGACCATCCTGAAGAACGGTACCCTGGACGCTGGCAAAAAGGCCGGCGCCACGGTGCAAGTGGAAGACGCTGGCAATGACGTGGGCAAGCAGCTCAGCCAGATCCAGAACATGATTGCGCAAAAGTACGACGCCATCATCGTCAACCCGGTGGACACCGATGCCACGCCCAAGATGACCAAGATGGTCTCTGACGCCGGCATCCCCCTGATCTATGTGAACCGCAAGCCGGTGGACTTCGCCAAGCTGCCCGCTGGCGTGGCCTTTGTGGCTTCCGACGAAAAAGTCTCTGGCACCCTGGAAACCCAGGAAGTCTGCCGCATGCTCAAGGGCAAGGGCGACATCCTGGTGCTAATGGGTGAGCTCTCCAACGAAGCTGCCCGCACCCGCACCAAGGACATCGAAGAAGTCATCGCCACCAAAGAGTGTTCCGGCATGAAGATTGTGGACAAGCGCGAAGGCGCCTGGGACCGCACCAAGGCCCAGGACATCACCACCAACTGGCTGTCCTCCGGCGTGAAGTTTGACGCCATCATCGCCAACAACGACGAAATGGCGATTGGCGCCATCAACGCCCTGAAGGCCGCCAAGAAGTGGACTCCCGCTTCCATCGTCGCCGGTGTGGATGCCACGCCTGACGCCCTGGCTTCCATGAAGGCCGGCGACCTGAAGGCCACCGTGTTCCAAAATGCCGCCGGCCAAGGTTCGGGCGCTGTGGAAGCCGCCATCAAGTTGATCAAGAAGCAGCCGGTCGAGCGTTTTGTGAACGTGCCGTTTGAACTGGTGACACCGGCCAACCTGGCCAAGTACTCCGGCAAGAACTAAGTCGCGTTCCAGCGATAGCGGTGCAGGCCTTGGGGCTTGCACCGCTTTCCAGGCCCCAAGGGCCTGCTTTGCATTTCATTGTTTACAAGAGTACTTAGATGTCAGACACCGCCACACTGGACGCACCTCCACCGCAGTCGGCGCAGAGCGCGCGCGCGCAGCCACCGCTGCTGGAAATCCACGGCATCCGCAAGGGCTTCCCCGGCGTGGTCGCCCTGGACAATGTCGGCTTCAAGCTGCGTGCCGGCACCGTGCACGCCCTGATGGGCGAGAACGGCGCGGGCAAGTCCACGCTGATGAAGATCATTGCCGGCATTTATATTCCGGACCGCGGTGACATCAGCCTCAAGGGCCAGAAGATCACGCTCAAATCGCCGATAGACGCCCTGAACAAGGGCATTGCCATGATCCACCAGGAGTTGAACCTGATGCCGCACATGACGGTGGCAGAAAACGTCTGGATCACGCGCGAACCCAAGAACCGCTTTGGCTTTGTCGACCATGCAGAGCTGTACCGCAAGACCGAAGAACTCTTCAAGACCCTCAACATCGACATCGACGTGCGCGTCGAAGTCCAAACCCTGTCGGTGGCCAACCGCCAGATGGTGGAGATCGCCAAGGCGGTGTCCTACAACTCCGATGTGCTGATCATGGATGAGCCTACCTCGGCCCTGACCGAGAAGGAAGTGGCGCACCTGTTTGCCATCATCCGCACCCTGCGCGCGCAGGGCAAGGGCATCATCTACATCACCCACAAGATGAATGAGCTGTTCGAAATCGCCGACGAGTTCTCGGTGTTTCGCGATGGCAAGTACATCGCTACCAAGCTCTCCACGGAAGTGACGCGCGACGACATCATCAAGATGATGGTGGGGCGCGAGATCACCCAGATGTTTCCCAAAATGGAAGTGCCCATCGGTGAAGTGGTGCTGTCCATCAAGAACCTGTGCCTGGACGGCGTTTTTAAAAATATCAGCTTCGATGTGCGCGCCGGCGAGATCGTCGGCATGGCAGGGCTGGTGGGTTCGGGCCGCTCCAATGTGGCCGAAACCCTGTTTGGCGTGACGCCCGCTACGTCCGGAGAAATCCATATCAACGGCCAACAGATTGCCATGTACAGCCCGGCCACGGCGCTGGCGGCCGGCATGGCTTTCTTGACCGAAGACCGCAAGGAAACCGGTTGCTTTCTCTCGCTCAACATCCAGGAGAACATGGACAGCGCGGTGCTGAACCAGCGCTATGTGT
>JAYVNF010000249.1:0-4868 GCA_043758575.1 Rhodoferax sp. | reverse complement strand
CAGGTGCAAGGTGTTGCCCGGCACTTGCGCCTCGGGGTAGGGATTGTGGGCAAGGGCCTGCTCCAGCTGCTCCAGCGTCATGACCAGGACCAGCGGCTCAAAGGAAAACTCTTGCAGAATGCCGCTGGCAATCTGCGCTGCCAGCTTGTCACTTTGCGCGCCGGCCATGCGGAACACGGCGTTGCCACTCTGGATATAGGTTTGCACACCCTGTGCGCCCAGCGCTTGCAGCAAGCGGGCGAAGTCCTTCATGGGCAGCGGATTGTTTCCGCCCACATTGATTCCACGTAACAGGGCAACAAAAATTTTCATGGTTGAGTCGGGGTTGGTGCCACTATAGCGGGCAGGTCTGGCGCTGGGCAACCGGTGCCAGCACGGCGCTGAAGCGAGGCGCCTACTGCGGCTGCGGCTCGCGAAGCATAGTCTCTCTATACTGCCAAGTACGACCCGCCCTTTTCGCCACCTCCCTCCCGTGCCCGCCCCTCACAGTCCCAGCACCCCCCCATTGCGCCGCATCGCCCACCTGGACATGGACGCGTTCTACGCCTCGGTGGAGCTGCTGCGCTACCCGCAGCTCAAGGGCCTGCCGGTGGTGATTGGCGGTGGGCGCCGGCGTGAGGACGACCTGCTGGGGCGCCTGCGTGCTGCGCACCCCGAGCAGGAATGGACGGCAGAGCATTTGCACCGCATTCCACTGGACTTCTTTCCTCTGCTGTCTGGCTACACGGGGCGCGGCGTGATTACCACCGCCACCTATGCGGCGCGCCAGTTTGGCGTGGGCTCGGCCATGGGCCTGATGAAGGCCGCCAAGCTGTGCCCACAGGCGATTTTGCTACCCGTGGACTTTGAGCAGTACCGCCACTACTCGCGCCGCTTCAAGGCCATCGTCACCGACATCGCGCCGCTGATGGAAGACCGAGGCGTGGACGAGGTCTACATCGATTTCACCAACGTGCCCGGCGGCCAGCGTGAGGGCGGGCGCGTGTTGGCGCGGCTGATGCAAAAAGCCATTTTTGATGACACCGGCCTGACCTGCTCGGTGGGTGTGGCGCCCAACAAACTGTTGGCCAAGATGGCCAGCGAATTCAACAAGCCCAACGGCATTTCCATCGTGCAAGAGGACGATCTGGAGTCCATGATCTGGCCGCTGGCCTGCCGCAAGATCAACGGCATAGGCCCCAAGGCCGACGCCAAGCTCAAAAGCCACGGCATTGAGACCATAGGCGAGCTGGCAGCGCGCGATCTGCAGTGGCTGATGGGAACCTTTGGCGAGCGCACCGGCGCCTGGCTGCATGCCGCCTCCCACGGCCAGGACGAGCGACCCGTGGTCACCGAGAGCGAGCCGGTAAGCATGAGCCGCGAGACCACGTTTGACCGCGACCTGCATGCGGTGCGCGACCGCGCCGAGCTGGGCGCCATCTTCACCCGCCTGTGCGAGCAGGTCGCGGGCGATCTGCAGCGCAAGGGCTATATGGGCAAGACCATTGGCATCAAGCTGCGCTTTGACGATTTCCAGATCGTCACGCGCGACCAGACGATTGACCACTTCACTTCGGATGCCAAAGAGATACGCCAGTACGCCGGCCAATGCCTCAAGCGTGCGCCGTTGCAAAAGCGTTTGAGGTTGTTGGGGGTGCGGGTGGGGGCTCTGCTAAAGGCCGAAGACGCAAAAGCCGGGGATGCCGGCTTGCCGCGGACCCAAGACAACATGCTGGGTGATGCACTCACCGGTCAACTGTTTTAGCGGCAGCAGCGCAGGCTCGCGCCCAGCGATTCCCTCACCACTCGCGGCTTTGAAAAACCGCCATCTCGCGCAGCAACCAGTCCTTGAACACCCGGCTGGCATGGCGTGTGCGCATGCCCTCGGGGGCGATCAGGTAGTAGGCCTCTTTCAACGGAATGGCAAAGTCAAAGGGGCGCACCAACTGGCCAGATGCCAGCAGGTCGTTGGCAATGGTGTCGTGCGCCAGGGCCACACCCAGGCCGCGCTGCGCCCAGTCCATGCTCAGGGCCCAGGTGCTGGCGCGGTGCACGGCGGGCACTTCGATGGAACCGCCATCGGGGTGCGCCTTGAGCCAGGCGCTCCAGCTCTGGGCAGTGCCGGGCAGGTCAAACAGGCGCTGCGCCAGCAGCTCATCCAGGGACTTGATTTGCTTGGCCAATTTGGGCGAGCAGACCGGAAACAGGCTGTCGCGCGTCAGACGCTTGCCGGCGATGCCCTCCTTCTTGCCCAGGCCAAACACAATCTGCAGAGAAGCGGCATTGTGCGCACGCTCCTCAGCCCACACCGAGGTGGCCAGATTGAGCTGCACGCTGGGGTTTTCCTCCAGAAACTGGCCCAGGCGCGGCGTCAGCCAGAACAGGGCGAACGACAGATTCACCTGCAGCTCCAGCACATCCGGGTCGTTGCGCGCCTGCAGCACCGTGGTGCCCTCTTCCAGCATGGCGAATGCTGCCTGCACCGTGGGCAGGTAACCCCTGCCCTCGTCGGTCAGTTCCAGGCCACGCGCGCGGCGCAGGAACAGGGCGCGGCCCATAGCGCTCTCCAGGCTCTTGATTTGCTGGCTGACGGCCGACTGCGTCATGCTCAATTCCTCTGCAGCCGAGGTAAAGCTCAGGGCCCGCGCCGAGGCTTCAAAAGCGCGCAGCCAGTTCAACGGTGGAAGACGTGCCATGGGGTGTGCATTCCTGCGCTCCATAAGTGAGGCATAAGTGAAACTAATCTTATACCGGAAGTTTTTTCGTTTGAACTATTGACCGCCATCAAGCAGACTGTTTGGTCTACGTGCTCTCTTGCACGCCCTCCCTAAAAAGGCCACTCCATGCCAGAAATTCTTGTCCATACCGAGCCGGGCCATGCCCGCGTATGCATGCGCGACAGCGCCCAGGAAACCGAGCTGCCAGCGCTGTGGTTGCGCGCCCGCAGCCCCGACCCTACGCAGCGCGATGCCGTCACCGGCCAGCGTCTGATGAACCCGCATTTGCTGCCGGACGATTTGCAGGTGCTGGCGGCGCGTATGGAAGGGGACATGCTGCACCTGGCTTTCAGCGACGGCTTTTCCGGCAGCTTCGACCCGCAGGAATTGCTGCAGGGCTCGGTGCTCAGCACCGGCGCGCCGGTGGCCCGACCTTGGCGCGCTGACCTGCACCGCAAGCCCACCTACCTGTGGGCCGATCTGCAGGACGAAGCTGTTCTGTACCGCGCCCTGAAAGACTTCATTGAGCTCGGCTTCCTGCTGGTGAATGAAACGCCCACCCAGGCCGACTCCATCCTGACCATTGCACAGCGCTTTGGCTTTGTTCGCACCACCAATTTCGGCAGCTTCTTCGAGGTCTATTCGCGCCCCGACTCCAACGACCTGGCCTACCGCCCGGTGGCCTTGGGGCCACACACCGACAACCCCTACCGCACGCCGGTGCCCGGCATCCAGATCCTGCAATGCCTGCAAAACGAAACCTCGGGTGGCCTCTCCACCCTGGTCGACAGCTTGGCGGTGGCCGCGCAGGTGCAGCAAGAAGACCCTGAGGGCTTTGCCCTGCTGAGTCGCATCCCAGTGCGCTTTGAATACCGTGACGCCAACACCCACCTGGTCTCGGTCAAACCCATGATTGAGCTCGACGGCGAGGGCCACATGACCGGCGTGCACTACAGCCCGCGCCTGGACGACATCCCACTGATGTCGCAGGAGGACACGGTGCGCTACCACCGCGCCCGCAAACGCCTGGGCACGCTGTTTGAAGACCCGGCCTATGAACTGCGCTTTCGCCTGAACGCGGGTGAGATGATGATGTTTGACAACAACCGCGTGCTGCATGGCCGCACTTCGTTCAACCCGGCTGAAGGCCACCGCCAGTTGCAGGGCTGCTACGTGGACCGCGACGGCCCGCGCAGCAGCTATCTGGTGTTACAACGCAAATTTGGCTAATTGCCACACACAGCACAGACAAGGAATTGAAAATGGAAACAGTCAGCTTCACCCAGATGAAAGACGGCACGCAAGAGGAATACCTGTTCCTGCAAAAGCTGGAACACGACTACATCCGCGCCCTGCCCGAACGCCTGCTGCAAGCGCTGGAGCGCCTGGGCGGCTCGCTGCAGGGCTACCAGCTCTCACGCCTGCAGCATTCGCTGCAAAGCGCCTCGCGCGCCGAATACGACGGTGCCGATATCGAAATGATTGTGGCCGCGCTGGTGCACGACCTGGGCGATGAGCTGGCCCCGGAAAACCATTCGCAGTTTGCCGCCAGCATCCTGAAACCCTATGTGCGCGCCGAGGTCACCTGGGTGGTAGAGATGCACGGCCTGTTCCAGATGCAGTACTACGCCCACCACTACGGCAAAGACGCCCAGGGCCACCTGGTCTACAAAGACCACCCCTGGTTCGCCTCCTGCCAGCGCTTTTGCGAACGCTACGACCAGGCGGCATTTGACCCGGCCTACCCGACACGGCCCTTGAGCCACTTTGCGCCCATGCTGCGCGAGGTGTTCAACCGGGCGCCGTTTGCGCAGGACGCACAGCCGGCCTAGGGTTGCAAAACCACCAGCCGCCACAGCGAGGTAGTCTCCACGCTGCGCGCCAGATGCAAAGGGTCGCCTGCATCTGCGGCCTTGGCGTGCACCGGCTTGGCATCGATGCGGGCCTTCACTTGCAGACCTGCTGTGACAAAGGCCGCCAGCAACTCCTCACGCCTGCGCAGCCCCAAGTGTTCGGCCAGGTCCGACAGAATGAGCCAGCCCTCGCCCTTGGGTTTGAGGTGCGCGGCCAGGCCGTTCAAGAAGCCCAGCAACATGGTGCTGCCCTCGTCATACACCGCATGCTCAATCGATGAACTGGCGCGCGCGGGCAACCAGGGCGGGTTGCAGACAA
>JAYVNF010000248.1:0-4883 GCA_043758575.1 Rhodoferax sp. | reverse complement strand
AGGTCTGCATGGTTACCCAGCACCTCACCGGGCGCTGGCTGAAGAGGAAACCGGTGGCCGAGCGCATCAGCAGCAGCTTTCACTGGCTGAGCTGGTGGATAGGCATGCTCACCGCCAGTGTGTTTGGTGCGGCCCTGGCCGGCATCACGCCCTGGGTGCCGGGCACGGCCTTCGCCTTTTCTTTTATTGCCTGCCTGGCTGGGTCCCTGGGCCACTTTGTCATGAAGGCCTTGAAGCGCGACCGCGGCATTCCGAGCTGGGGCGCACAGGGTCGGGCTGTTACCGGGGCTGGCGGTCTGCTGGACCGGGTCGATGCCCTGTGCTTTGCCGCACCGGTGTTTTTTCACTCGGCGCGTTGGTATTTTGATTTGTAGCTTGAAGAGCGCGGCGGGATGCATCCCATGCCCGCCGTCACCCTAGACTGCTTGCCTGGAAATCAAGGGAAACGCAGACGGGTTGCGAATCGATGCCACCGACACATCGGCGTCCAACTGCGGCCAATACAGATGGTCCGCAGTCGGCCACTGCACATCCACCAGTTGCTCAACGGTCGCACGCCTGAACCAGGGAAAATGCTCGAAAGGAACCAGCAACTCTTCAGAACCAAGCAACAACCAAAAGCCGTGCTTGGAGATGTTGGTAACTTCAACCGCCGAAGTGAGTGTTCCAGGCATTTTCAATTTCCTTCAAATGGGCTTGCACCACAAGCTGCGCATCGCGCAATTGCCGAGCTGAGAGGCCTGTGGACGTCGCCAGCGCAACTTCTGGCAAAAGCCAAAACTTTGCTTCACCGTCTGGGTGTGAAACATGGACGTGCATACGTGTTTCTTCACGCGAAAAGAAAAATAGTCGGAACTGCCCATCACGTACAACGTTGGTGACATTCGTGCAATGTACCCGAACCAAAGCAGCCCTGGTCAATGCGTATTCGAACCCCTCACATAGTCCTCATTCCTGATTCGGATAACTGGAAAACTGGTCGGCCACTACCCACCAGCGGCCCTCCTGGCGGATGAAAAAGAACATATCGCGCCCGGCCATGTTGACCGTCTCGGCGCCCACATCAAAGGCCATGTCAAAGTCATAGGCCGCCACGGCCGCATCGCCAAAGATACGGATGGCGGGGTCCAGCTCCTGCCAGAAGTGGATGTGGGCCATGTCGGCAAACGCCTTCCAAGCGGCGATGCAGGCCGGCCCGCCCTCGATGCGGTGGCGCT
Source organism: Rhodoferax sp. (assembly GCA_043758575.1). Lineage (GTDB taxonomy): Bacteria > Pseudomonadota > Gammaproteobacteria > Burkholderiales > Burkholderiaceae_C > Allorhodoferax. The sequence goes on along the minus strand of JAYVNF010000248.1, from coordinate 3,666 downwards.
CGGTAGCGGTGATGGCCAGCATGTCGGGATGGAAATAGTGCGACAACTCCTCGGGCCTCCCTTCGGTCCATGCCGCATTGAGGGCACGCACAGTTGCCCAGAGCTCACGCTCCACCGGGTTCTGAAAAAGCATGTTGCTCTCTGTGGTCATGGTGGCATCTCCTGAAGTGCGAGACCATGGTGGCGCGTGCGCAGAATCTGGTTTTGCGCTTTGCTTACATCGCTATCATCTTCTGCATGCGAATACTCGGAATAGACCCCGGCCTGCGAACCACCGGCTTTGGCGTGGTGGACGAAGAAGGGGGCCAGCTGCGCTACGTGGCCAGCGGCACCATCAGCACCCAGCACCTGGAAACCCACGCCCTGCCGGCGCGCCTGAAAGTCTTGTTTGACGGCATTACCGAGGTGGTGCAGCGCTACCAGCCGGACTGCGCGGCGGTGGAAATCGTGTTTGTAAACGTCAACCCGCAGTCCACCTTGCTCTTGGGCCAGGCGCGCGGCGCACTGATCACGGCGCTGGTGACGCACAACCTGGCAGTGGCCGAGTACACCGCCCTGCAGATGAAGCAGGCGGTGGCCGGCCACGGGCGGGCGCAAAAGACGCAGATCCAGGAAATGGTCAAACGCCTGCTCGCCTTAAGCGGCCTGCCCGGCACCGACGCCGCCGACGCCCTGGGCCTGGCCATTACCCACGCCCATGCCGGCAAAGCCATGGCGCGGCTGGCAGCCGCCGACAGCCTGGGCGCGGGCAGCCATGCCAGCGACAAGGGCCTGGGCAAGATCGGCGACAAGGCCTCTTACCGGGCCGGGCGCAGCCGCTGAACGTGCGCCACGCAGCCGCCCACGGCCGCTAAAAAAGTTACGTACTGCATCCGTATTCCATCCCTGCGGACGCATTAAGGGTATAGCCTAGGCGTGGCACGTGAATTGCAAGAAGATACTTGCTCAGACGAGAACGGATAAAGAGACCATGCTGACCGCCAAAGATATTTCCACCCTCATGCGGGCCGACCACAGCGATGCTTTCAGCGTCCTCGGCATGCACCAACAGCCTGGCGCCCTCTGGGTCAATGCAGTGCTACCCGGTGCCCACAAGGTCACCGTACTGGACCGCCAGAGTGGCACCGAGCGCGCCACCCTCTTGCCCCTGGCCGACAGTGCTGTTTTCAGCGGCCAGATCCCCGGCGCCACCGAACGCTTTGACTACCAGCTGAGCATCGAGTGGGCACCGGCGCCCGAGCGCACCACGCCGCATTACCAGGTGCTGGAAGACGCCTACCGCTTCCCCTTTGTGCTGCAGGAAATGGATGTCTGGCTGCTGGGAGAAGGCTCGCACCAGCGCCCCTTCGAGTGTCTGGGTGCGCACCTGACCAGCATGCTGGGCGTGGACGGCGTCAGTTTTGCGGTCTGGGCACCGAATGCCAAGCGCGTCTCGGTGGTGGGCAGCTTCAACCAGTGGGACGGCCGGCGCCACCCCATGCGCCTGCGCCGCGAGTGCGGCGTTTGGGAGATCTTCATCCCCGGCCTGATGCAGGGCGACATCTACAAGTTCGAGATCCTGGGTGCCAATAGCGTGATTGCGCTCAAGGCCGACCCTTATGCCTTTGCCTCGCAGATGCGCCCCGACACGGCCAGTGTGGTCAGCCCGCTGATGCCCCGGCGCCCCATGCGCCCCGAGCGTGCCCTTGCCAACAGTTTCGAGCAACCCATGAGCATTTACGAAGTGCACCTGGGCTCCTGGCGCAAGGCCGATGGCTGGCGCTGGCTCAGCTACCGCGAGCTGGCCACCACCCTGGTGCCCTATGCCAAGGAAATGGGTTTTACCCACCTGGAGCTACTGCCCATCAGCGAGCACCCGTTTGACGGCTCCTGGGGCTACCAGCCGCTGGGCCTGTTCTCGCCCACGGCGCGCTTTGGCACACCAGAAGAATTCCGCGATTTCGTTGACGCCGCCCACGACGCCGGCCTGGGTGTGATCCTGGACTGGGTGCCGGCCCACTTCCCCAGCGACGCCCACGGCCTGGCCGAGTTCGATGGCACGCACCTGTACGAATACGCCGACCCCAAGGAAGGTTTTCACCAAGACTGGAACACGCTGATCTACAACTTCGGCCGTACCGAGGTACGTAACTTCCTGGTTGGCAACGCGCTCTACTGGCTGGAGCGCTTTGGCATAGACGGGTTGCGCGTGGACGCCGTGGCCTCCATGCTGTACCGCGACTACAGCCGCCAGGAAGGCCAGTGGATTCCGAACCGCTTTGGTGGTCGTGAAAACCTGGAAGCCATCGAGTTTTTGCGCCGCATGAATTTCATCGTCGGCACCGAGCGCCCTGGCGCCATCACCCTGGCCGAGGAGTCCACCTCCTTCCCCGGTGTCAGCCGCCCGCCCAGTGCCGACCTGCAAAGCGGTGGCCTGGGCTTTCACTACAAGTGGAATATGGGCTGGATGCACGACACCCTGCAGTACGCCGCCCTGGACCCGGTCTACCGCAAGCACCACCAGAGCCAGCTCACCTTCGGCCTGATGTACGCCTTCAGTGAAAACTTCGTGCTGCCGCTCTCGCATGACGAGGTGGTGCATGGCAAGAAGTCCATGCTCGACAAAATGCCGGGCGACCCGTGGCAGCGCTTTGCCAATTTGCGCGCGCTCTACGGCTTCATGTGGGGCTACCCGGGCAAGAAGCTGCTCTTCATGGGCTGTGAACTGGCGCAACCGACCGAGTGGGCCGACAGCGGCAGCCTGCCCTGGCACCTGGAAGGCCAGAGCGCCTACCAGGGTGTGCAGCGCCTGGTGCGTGACCTCAACCGCGTCTACCAGGCCTACCCGGCCCTGCACCAACAGGACGTAAAACCCGGCGGCTTTGAATGGATCTCGCACAACGACGCGGCGCAAAGCGTCATCGCCTTCACACGCTGGGGTGAAGACGGCAGCTGCGCCGTGGTGGTCTGCAACTTCACGCCGGTGCCGCGCCACGGCTTTCGCCTGGGCCTACCCCAAGCTGGCCAATGGGCCGAGGTCATCAACTCTGACTTGAGCGTGTATGGCGGCAGTGGCATTGCCAATGGCACGCTGGCCAGCGAAGCGCTGGCGGCCCACCACCAGCCGCAGTCCATCGTTCTGACATTGCCCCCGCTGTCCACCGTGATTCTCGCGAAGCTGGCCGACTAAGGGCTACAGTGGTGGACATGAGGGAACACACTGGTCACGCCCATGGTTTGGGCAGCACACTGCACAGCGGCCATAGCCACACCCTGGGTGCAACGCTGCAGCCCGGTGGCGTGAACTTCGCCCTGGCCGCACCCAACGCACAAGTTGTGGAGCTGTGCCTGTTTGATACCAGTGGCAGCGTGGAGACCGCGCGCTTGCCCCTGCCGGTTTGCAGCAACGGCATCTGGCACGGCTTTTTGCCTGGTGCCCTGGCCGGCCAGATCTACGGCTGGCGCGTGCACGGCCCCTGGGCGCCGCACCTGGGCCACCGCTTCAACCCGGCCAAGCTGATGCTGGACCCCTGTGCCCGCGAGGTCGTGGGCAGCTACCAGGGCCAGGACATCCACCTGGGCCATGACCCGGCCCGGCCAGACCAGCCCGACGCGCGCGACAACGCCGCCGTGGCACTGAAGGCGCGCGTGGTGGCCGACCTGGATGGCGCCAGCGCGGGACCCTGC
>JAYVNF010000247.1:0-4893 GCA_043758575.1 Rhodoferax sp. | reverse complement strand
TTTCTGGCGGATGAACCTGCCCATGCCGAACTCGCCAAGATGGAAGCGTTGCGGGTGGAGAGCGAGCGTTTCCAGATCACAGGCCAGGTGTTCTACCTGCACGCGCCCGAAGGCATAGGCCGCTCCAAGCTGGCAGCACGTGCCGAGAAACTGTTGGGCGTTGGCATGACGCTGCGCAACTGGCAGACCGCATGCCGTTTAGCGGAGCTGGCGCGGCAGTCGGCATAATTTTTCAAGTCCACCGTACAGACCCACCATGAACCGCAAACGCATCAGCTCCGGCTCCAGCTTCGAAGCTCAAATTGGCTATTCCCGCGCCGTCGTCGCCGGCAACTGGGTCTTCGTCTCCGGCACCACTGGTTTTGACTATGCGGCCATGACGATTGCCGACACCCTGCTGGAACAGACCGAGCAGTGCCTGAAGAACATCCAGGCGGCGCTGCAGCAGGCTGGCTCCGATTTGCGCGATGTGGTGCGGGTCACCTATGTGCTGCCCAATGGAAATGACTTTGAGCAGTGCTGGCCGGTGTTGCGCCACTACTTTGGCGACATCCGGCCAGCGGCCATGATGATCTCGGCCGGGCTGGCCGACCCGCGCATGCAAATCGAGATCGAGGTCACGGCGATCAAGCCCGAGTTCCATGCGAAAGCGTTTCAAGGCTGAAGTGCAGTCCAGTGTTTACACCTTGGGCAGCTTCTCCAGCTCCTCGCGCACCAGGCGCACGATCAGCTTGTCCAGGGTCTGCACCGAGTAGTTGCGTACGTCGTGCACGGTTTCCCGGCCGGGCCAGCTGGCCGGGTTGGCAGCATCCGCATAGGTCAGAAAAATAAAGCGCCCACCGGTGTACTGGGCAATCTGGCGCTGGATGTATTCACCCTGCGGGTTCAGGCCACTGGCGCCCACGCTCATCACCTTGATGCCCTTGCCCAGGGCGGCCAGCATGTCGTCGTCGTACTGCGGGCCGCCGTAGTCCAGGTGCGGTGGCGCGTCGGCCACCAGCACCACCAGGCGGGTGGTCTGGTCGCCACGCCAGCTGATGTGGTGCACGGTCTCGTGCAGGGCTTCGTTCATGGCCTCGGGCTCATCGCCACCGCCTGCGGCCTGCAGCTCATTGAGCGCGCCCTGAAAGGCATTCACGTCATTGGTCAGGTCGTGGCTGCGCACAAAGAAGGCATCGCCCCGGTCGCGGTAGGCCACCAGGCCCAGGCACAGGTCGGGGTGGCTGGGCAGGCGCGCCACCTCGTCGGTGATGCTGCGCAGGCTGCTCTTGCGTTTGTCGATCTCGTCATCCATGGAGCCGGTGGCATCCACCAGAAACACCAGGTCCAGCTTGGCCTTCGCAGGCAGGCGTGCCTGTGCCAGCTGCACTTCTACGGCACTCTTCTGGCCGCGCTGCAACACCGTGCTGGCCTGCCGGCTGCCCTGGCGCACCGTCACCTCGTAAAAGCGGCTGCGCGCGTTGTCAAAGGCGTCGGGGTGTATCCAGGCCTTGCCGGCCGCATCGGTGCGCAGCCAGCTGGTGGCACCGTTGGCCGCCTGCACCGCCACTTCGGCATCCGGCACGCCGTCGCCCTGGCCATCGTTCACCTCCAGCAGGTAGCGTTCGCGCACATCACGCGCACGGTGCTCGACCTGGGTGCGCTGGCGAAACGCCAGGTAGTCAGAGAAGGCGGCGTTGTCATCCACCATGCCGGCGCTGACCGGGCCCTGGTTGTGCGGCAGGGGCTGCGGCGCGGGCATGCGGGGCATGGACTTGTCGGGCATGGGCGCCGCAGCTGCCCGGCTTTCCGCCAGGGCGGCGGAGGCAGGGGCCGGCATGGTGGGTGCTGCCACAACGCGTCCGCCCAGCACTTCTAGGGGCACAGGCGTGTCCTTGCGCCTAGACGCGTCCCTAGCGTCCTCCGACAGGCGGGGCTCGCCATAGAGCCGAGGGGGCATCTGGCCGTCACTCACTTCGCGGGTTTGCATGGGGCGCTGGCAGTGAGTAGCCGAGGGAGCCTCGAAGTTGGGCTGCACAGCCACCCGCTGTTGCACGGGCTGAATGGGCAAGGGCGGCTGCTGCGGTGCCGGTGTGGGCCAAGCGATGGCGGTGGCGGCGACACCCAGTTGTGCGCCGATCAGGGTCTGGATGAGCACCGCACACGCGGCTCTTTTGACTAACGTTTTCATGGAAACCTTTCTGTTGCTGGTATCGAACGGAGGAATCGACCTGTGTGGTACGGGGCAGCTTTGACTTCGGGGTTACATGTTTTTAATTTTTTGGGTGCCAACCCTGAAACGGCCTGTCGCCCGTACAAGCTGGTACAAACCCACCATGCAAGCGCGCTACCAGGACATGACCGACGAACAGCTGATGCAGGCCTACAGCCAGGGCGACGCCGTAGCTTTTGATTCCCTGTATGCGCGCCATGAAGCGGCGCTGTTTCGCTTTGTGCGCCGGGTGCTGGGCCAGGCTTTTTCTGCGCTGGCGGACGAGGTGTTTCAGGACTGCTGGCTGCGCGTGGTCAATCACCGCGCCAGCTTCTCTGCCGATCTGGGCAAGTGGAAGACCTGGGTCTACACCATTGCCCACAACCTCGCGCTGGACCTCCTGCGTATCTCGGGGCGCGAGCTGAGTGTGGATGGCGACGAGGCGCACAGCGGCACAGAGCGGCTGGAGTGGTTGCAAAGCAGCATGGACATGCGCCACAGCAGTGCCGAAGACACAGCCTTTTGGCGCGCTGCGGGACGGCAGTTGCTGCAATGCCTGGAGAGCCTGCCCGCCGCCCAGCGCGCCGTGTTTCTGCAGCACCATGAGGATGGTGCCACCGTAGAAGAGCTGGCCCGTGCGCTGGACGCCGGCTTTGAGACTGTCAAGAGCCGCTTGCGCTACGCGCTGCAGAAGTTGCGTGGTTGCATGCAGGGTTATTTGCAAGGGTGGGGCGCAATATGACCGAAATGCGCGACGCCCGTTTCAAGAAGGCGCTGGATGCCGCGCCCGATGCCGAAGCACGCCCTGCGCCCTCGGTTGCCGAGTCCATTCGCGCTGCGGCGCGCAGCACACCGGCCCAGCCGCTTGCAGGCACAGCAGCGACTGCCTGGTGGCAGCGCTGGTGGCGCCGCAGTGGCAGCCCGCGCGCCCCCTGGAATGCGGCCTTTGCCACTTTGCTGTTGGGTGTTCTGGTGACGGTGTTGTGGGTGCAGGAGCCGATTCCCGATGCACGGCCCGTGATCCCGGCACCTGCGGTGGCTGATGATGCGCCGCCTGCAGCCCCAGCGCCAACCGCGGCACCGGTGTCGCCTGCAGAGGCCATAGCTGATGCTGTGCATACACCCCAAGGAGCACCGCGCGCGAAACAACGACAGACTGAGCCCGCACTAGCACTAGCACTAGCACCAGCACCAGCACCAGCACCTGCCGCCGCGGCGCCCCCGCCGCCACAAGCTGCTCTTATGCTCGACGCCCCCAGCCTGGCGCAACCCAATCTGAGCGATATGCAAAAGCGTGCTGCGGAGCAAATGGCCAACAAGGCCGTGCTGGCGGAGTTAGCGCGTGCAGTGGCACCCGCGCAGCAGGAATCGCTGGCGGCAGCCACCATGGCCGCAGCGCCTGCGCCTGTGGCAACGTTGCACCTGGACACGCAGGGTATGCAAGGCTGGAGCGCGCTGGCCCTGCGCCTGGACGCCCACATGGTCACGGTGGACAGGGTGCAGGGCCAGGCCCTGTTTGCCCAGATGCAAAGCGAGGTCAGGCGTCTGGTGCAGACAGCAACCCCCGCTACAGCCGAAACCGTCGGCGCCACTGACGCAGCATCGACCGCTTCTGCAACGGCGCTTCCTGCCGAAGCGCCCAGACTGCGAATCACCGTCCTGCAGCAGGACCAAACCCTGGCGGTCTTCACCCTCTGGGCAAATACGCTGCGCTGGCAGCGCACTGGTCAGCCCGCGGTGCTGGGTTCCATCAATGCTGCAGATGCACAGGTTTTGATGGTGCTGGCCCAGCAGGCACTGACGGCCGCCAGCTCCGCGCCGAATTGAGGAGATTCACATGACCGTTCGCATTGTTCGCCTGGGCACCGCCCGCCATGCCGACGAAGGCACCCGCATAGGAACGGTGCGCCGGCCACCGCGTGGGGTACCCAAGGCCGAATTTGCCAGCCAGAACTGGTACGACGTGTGGTTCCCCAATCTGGCGCCCACGGCCGAGACCATGAAGCTCGGGCAGGAGGCGCAAACGCCTGCGGACTGGGACAAGTTCGTCAAAAAGTACAAGGCAGAGATGGCTACACCCGACACCAACCACACGCTGGAACTGCTGGCTGCGTTGTCCCAAGGCAGCCATTTTTCAGTGGGCTGCTACTGCGAGAACGAGGCGCGCTGCCACCGCTCACGCTTGCGCGGCCTGCTGGCCGACAAGGGTGCCAAGCTGGAATAGGGCACCGGGCAGCATCAACCCATCGAGCTGGCGCACAGCAAGAGACATCTGCGCCATCACCTACGGCTTTCAGTCGGGTGGGCCGGATTGGGTCGGTGTGCCTTGGTGAAAGCGCATTTGCCAACCCAGGTCGGTCCACTGCCAAATGGATGTTCGCTGGGTGTGCCTTGCGTGCCAACCATCCGGCAGCACATGCCATGACACATAGGTGAGCAAGGCGACTCCTTGCCCCAACACCTGGAGTTCGAAACTGCCAGACCCTACAGCCGTTGGGCCCGCTTCCACCGTGAGCGAGTGAAGGATGTCTGCTTTGGTGTAGTGCTGCCCAGACCTGCCAATTTCAAGGAAATCGGCATGCAGCAATGCGCTCAACCTTTTCTGGTTTCCACGTGCCCCAGGGCTATGCAACTCGACTTCAAGCGATTGCAGTTCACCCAAAGTCGGGACAGTGGATACGGCCACAAACTTGCCCCTATGG
>JAYVNF010000246.1:0-14604 GCA_043758575.1 Rhodoferax sp. | reverse complement strand
AACCCCACGATGCCGTGGAAGCCGTCGTGCCATTGATTCCCTTGGTACTGCCACTTGCCGGTGCGGTGCTGATTTTCTTGCTGGCCTTTATCGCCGTTTCCATGGCCTAAAACGCTGGGCGGCGGCTGGCCCGCTGCCTGGTTCGATCCCACATCCGTTGTGGCGATCAGGTCTCCGAACGCCCTGCCGGCTACGCCTGGCGGGTGTATTCCCCTCCTGTTTACGCACCCCACTCGCTGGCCTGAAGGCCGCGTACGGCCTACTTGCGCCTGCAACTCAGGCGTTTACACATCCCGATCGAATTCCATTTTCGCGAATAAAGTGATGCAAATTACGCATAACTTTTGCATGTAATTGCTTGGTAACTTCGGTACCGGTTCATAGAATTGGCGAACTAACCAAACCGGCGCCGTTTTTTGCGCCTGCTTGAAGTCGCTTTTTCAAAGAGTTCTGCGGGTTTTCTTTGAAAAGACGCTTTTCAAACTCAGGAGCTTTTTCATGAATTCACCGGTAATGCAGGGGCTGGCCTTGAACGCCCCCAGCTATGTCAAAAACGCGCGGCTGATTGCCTGGGTCGCCGAGATGGCGGCCTTGTGCAAGCCCCAGTCCATTTACTGGTGCGACGGCTCCGAAGAGGAATACCAGCGTTTGTGCCAGCAACTGGTGGATGCCGGCACCTTCAAGCGCCTCAATCCGGCCAAGCGTCCCAACAGCTTTCTGGCCTGCTCCGACCCCAGCGACGTCGCCCGCGTGGAAGACCGCACCTTCATCTGCAGCGCCAAGAAGGAAAACGCCGGCCCCACCAATAACTGGATGGAGCCCTCGGAAATGCGCGCCCTGTTGCAAACCGGCAAGGACGGCCAAAAGGCTTTGTTCGACGGTTGCATGCGCGGTCGCACCATGTATGTCGTGCCCTTCTCCATGGGCCCGTTGGGTTCGCACATTGCCCATATCGGCATTGAACTGTCTGATAGCGCCTATGTGGCGGTGAACCAGCGCATCATGACCCGCATGGGCAAAGCGGTGTACGACGTACTGGGCGTGGACGGCGCTTTCGTGCCCTGCGTGCACACCGTGGGCGCACCGCTGCAAGCCGGTGAGGCCGATGTAAAGTGGCCTTGCAGCCCGACCAAGTACATCGTGCACTACCCCGAGACGCGCGAAATCTGGTCGCACGGCTCCGGCTACGGCGGCAACGCCTTGCTGGGCAAGAAGTGTTTCGCTCTGCGCATTGCCTCCAATATGGGACGCGACCAGGGCTGGTTGGCCGAGCACATGCTGATTCTGGGTGTCACCAATCCCCAGGGCAAAAAATACCATGTGGCAGCCGCCTTCCCCAGCGCCTGCGGCAAGACCAATTTCTCCATGCTGGTGCCACCCCAGGGCTTCGACGGCTGGAAGGTCACCACCATTGGCGACGACATTGCCTGGATCAAGCCCGGCGCCGACGGCAAGCTTTATGCCATCAACCCCGAGGCTGGCTACTTTGGCGTGGCCCCTGGCACCAACTTCCACACCAACCCCAACTGCATGGCCAGCTTGGATAAAAACGTCATATTCACCAATGTGGCGCTGACCGACGACGGCGATGTCTGGTGGGAAGGCATGGAAAAGGACAGCGGCTCTCTGCCTGCGCACCTGATCGACTGGCAGGGCAAGGACTGGACTCCCACCCTTGCCAAGGAAACCGGCGCCAAGGCGGCGCACCCGAATGCCCGCTTTACGGTCACCGCCACCAACAATCCGGCCCTGGACGTGGCCTGGGACGACGCCAACGGTGTGGCCATTGATGCCTTCATCTTTGGCGGTCGCCGCTCCACCACCGTGCCGCTGGTAACCGAAGCCCGTAGCTGGGTCGAAGGTGTGTACATGGCCGCCACCATGGGCTCCGAAACTACCGCTGCCGCCGTGGGCCAGATGGGTGTGGTGCGCCGCGACCCGTTTGCCATGCTGCCCTTCACCGGCTACAACATGAGCGACTACTTCCAGCACTGGCTCACTATGGGCGAGAAGTTGGCCCAGACCGGCGCCAAGCTGCCCAAGATCTTCACCACCAACTGGTTCCGCAAGGGCGATGACGGCAAGTTCGTCTGGCCCGGTTACGGCGAAAACATGCGCGTGCTGAAGTGGATGATTGACCGCCTGGAAGGCACCGCCCCTGGCTTGGAAACCGGCTTCGGCGTGGCACCGGCCTACTCCGAAATCACCTGGACCGGCCTGGACTTCACACCCGCCCAGTTCGAATCGGTCACCAGCCTGAACAAAGACGCCTGGAAACAGGAAATCGCCCTGCACACCGAGCTGTTTGCCCAGCTCGCCTACCACCTGCCCAAGGAACTCGAAGAGACGAAAACCAAACTGGAACAGCGCTTGGCAGCCTGACCCCACAAAAAAGGCGCCCGGGCAGGGCGCCGGCCAACAAAAAGGCCACCGCAACGCGGTGGCCTTTTTGTTGCTTGGGTAGCGGTTTTTAGTTCGCCTGGCGCGCGATGGCAGCGCGAATCTCGTCCATGACGCGCGGGTCACGGCTGGCCGTCTCCCACATCTGGGCTTCTTCATGGGCAGCACGCAGAGCGGCGATGCGGCGGAAAAAGCCACCGGAAATAAACGCCGACAACTGGCGCAGGGGCGGTGCCAGCAAGGCCAGGGCAGCAAAAGCCACGGTCCACAGTGCGACCCAGCCGGCCAGCAAATGGCCGTCGGACCAGGTGTCAATCACCTGGTCAGCCACCACCAGCAAGGCCGCCATGACGGCCGCGAGCAACATACCAGCCAGTGTGCGCGAGCCATCCAGGGCCGAACCCATGTTGCCGATCAAGAGCGGGCTGGCGTTGCGCGCCTCATGGGGAGCAGATGCCAGATGGGGTTCGGCAAAACGGGCCATGGCAAATTCGCGGGAAAGATTCAGAGAGTGGTTGTAAGTAGACATGGGCTGAAGCATAGGGTTTTTACCAATGTCGGTCTACTTTTGCTTGGTGATCTCAACTATTCATATAATGAATGCATGAAAGCCGCTAACCGTGCCGTACCAGTCAATCTGCGCACCTTTGACCTCAATCTGCTCAAGGTGTTTGACGAGGTCATGGCCGAGCGCAACCTGACCCGGGCGGCCCGGCAACTGGCGCTGACCCAACCAGCGGTGAGCAATGCCCTGCGCCGCCTGCGTGAGGCCCTGGGTGATGAGCTGCTGGTGCGCAAGGGCCGCTCGCTGCAGCCCAGTGCGCGCGCGCTGGAACTCTGGCCCACGGTGCGCGAGGCCTTGAGCGCATTGCAGGCGGCCCTGACGCCCAGCGTGTTTGACCCAGCCACAGCCGACAACGCCTTTGTGCTGGCCATGGCCGACGCCACCGCGGCCGAGCTGATGCCTGGTCTGGTGGCCGTCATGGGTTTGCAAGCCCCGGGCGTCAGCCTGCGGGTGCTGCCGCTGACCACCCGCGACCCACGCAAACTGCTGGATGACGGCCAGGCCGATCTGGCCATAGGCCACTTTCCTGCCGCACTGGCCGACCTGGGCGCACGGGCCCAGATGGGGGAGGCTGTGTCCTTTTTGCACCACCGCCTGTTCCAGGGCGACTACGTCTGTGTCATGCGACAAGGCCACCCTTTTTCCGGTGGCGCCCTGTCGCTGGACCGCTTCTGCAGCGCGCGCCATTTGCTGGTCAGCTTTTCCGGGCGTGCCTTTGGTTTTGTCGACGAGGCCCTGGCGCTCAAGGGGCGCACGCGCCGGGTGGTGCTGACCGTCAACCAGTTCTTTACCGCCGGCAAGGTGGTGGCCAATTCCGACTTGCTGACGGTGCTGCCACGCCACTTCATCAATGTCACCGGCTTTGCCGAGCAATTAGTGCAGCGCGAACTGCCGTTTGAGGTACCCCGCATCCAGGTCGATGCGCTGTGGCACCACCGGCAGGACACCTCCAGCGCCCAGGCCTGGTTGCGCGCCAAGGTGCTGGCCCTGGCGGACAAGGCTTTTCCGGCATGATGCAGGCCGCATGAAGATCCAACTGCTCTCCGACCTGCACCTGGAAACCCACCCCCACTGGCGCGCCACCCCGGCCCCGGGCGCGGACGTACTGGTGCTGGCCGGTGACGTGGGCTCCTACCAGCCGGGTCACCAGATGCCCGACGAAGACTTCGGCCTGCGCCAGTTCTCGCCGCTGGCGGGCTGGCCCACGCCGGTGGTCTTTGTGCCCGGCAACCATGAATACGACACCCTGGACTTTGATGTGGCCCACGCCCGTCTGCGCGCCACCTGCGAACGCCTGGGATTAATTTGGCTGGAACGCGAGAGCTATGTCACGCCTTGGACCGACAAACGCGGGCGGGCGGTTCGCTTCATAGGTACCACGCTGTGGAGCGATTTTGAGGCCCTGGGCGCGCCTGAAAAAGCCTTTCGCGCCGCCAACTACTACCTGAAGAAGACCGGTACCACGCGCCAGGGCGAAGCGTTTTTGGCCGAGCAAGTGCGCCAGCAGGCCCTGCTGTGCCAAGCCTGGCTGCAAGCGGCCTTGCTGACCCCGTTTGAGGGCAGCACGGTAGCGATCACCCACTTCGCCCCCAGCCTGAAGAGCGCCGATCCGCGCTATGGCCTCACGCCCGGCACCGCCGGCTTTTGCAATCCCCTGGATGACTTGCTGCCACAGGCTGCGCTCTGGCTGCATGGGCACTTGCATGCCCCGTCCGACTATGTGGCGGCCGGCTGCCGGGTGATGGCCAACCCGCTGGGCTATGCGCGCAAGAACGAGCAGCTCCACTTCCAGGCGGCCGCCTGCATCGAGGTCTAGCGACCGGCAGACCTGTGCATTGCACGCCGCGCGCCTGCAGCTGCCAGTTTTCCTGGGGAGCAGGCAGATCGCCGAAGTTCACGTAGGGCGCGCGTTCAGCCCCTCAAAGCAAGTCGACAGCACCAGCTCCACAATCTGTGCGTCATCCTGCTGACCGCCCATTTTCAGGAACTCCAGCACCGGGTCGCAGGCCCGAGCATAGATGGTGTACAGAATGGCAATCGCCGGCAGACTGGCGTTGAGGCTGCCCTGGGCCTGCGCCGCCTCGATCCAGCCGCCCAGCACCTCGCTGACCTCCATCAGGCCGTCCATATAGGCGCGGTTGGCCATCAGGGTGGCGCGCAGCTTGGAGTTCTGGCTTGGCAGGGACGGCATTTCACCGGCCAGCTTCACCTCCATGGTCCAGCGCACCACGGCGCGCAAATTCTCCAAGGGGGCTGCATCCGCGGGCAGGGTGACAATAAAGTCTTGGGCCCGGTGCATCACGCTGACCATGGCGGCAGCAGCCAGGTCTTCCTTGCTGGGGAAGTGCTTGTACAGGCTGGCCTTGGCAATGCCCACGGCAGCGGCGACTTCGTCCACCGTCATGGCCTCAAAGCCTTTTTCGGCCAGCAGCCGGTTAACCACCCGGATGATGGCCTCCTCGCGCGCCTGCAACATCTGTTCTTTGAAGGACACCTTGACCACGTTGCTGGAATTCATGAACACAGTTTAGCCGTTGACGTCATTTGCTGGAGCGTGGGGTTATTTTGTGACTGAGGGGTTTAGCTGGCAGGGTCAATGCCTGCGCGGCACCCTGGGCCAGCGCCTGGGTGAGGCGGTCAATCACCGCCGAGTCCAGGTTCCAGCAATGCCAGTAAAGGCTGATCGGCAGGCTGAAGGCCGGCACCAGATTGACCAATGCGCCGCTGTCGATCTGGGCCTGCACCAGCAGTTGCGGCACCACGCTGGCGCCCCAACCGGCCTGCACCGCGCGCACCTGGCCCTCGGAGCTGGGCACAAAGCGCTGGCTCAAAGACACGCGGCGCAGGCCCAGGGCACGGCCGACGAAATCGGCCTGCAGGTCGTCCTTGCGGTTAAAAGCAATAAAGGGGAGCTGGCGGAAGTTATGCGGGGTGAGTCCCTGCGCACAGTGGGCCGCGGCAAAGGCCTGCGAGGCCACCGCCACGTACTGCATATCACCCAGGGCCAGCACCTTGCAGCCGCGCAGCGCCAGCTTCAAGGTGGTGACGCAGCCCAGCACCTGGCCCTCGCGCAGCCATTCATGGGTGAAGTCTTGGTCATCGGTGATGATTTCCAGCGGCAGGCCGGCATTCACCAGGGGGCTAAGCGAGGGCAAGGCCCAGGTGGCAATGCTGTCGGCATTGATGGCAATGGAAATGCGGTCTTCTTCCCGCTGGGCCTTGTTGCCCGGGGTCAGGTCCTGCAAATCGTTTTCCAGGTCGGAGCGCAGCAGGCGCAGCTGCACCGCGTGTTTGATCAGCAGCCGTCCGGCGGTGGTCGGGCGTATCGGCCGGCTGCGCACCAGCAGCACCGTGCCGACCTGGGCTTCCAGCGAGCGCAGGCGCTGCGAAACCGCAGATTGCGTCACCGACAGGCGCACGGCGGCGCGCTCAAAGCCGCCTTCCTCCACGATGGCAGCCAGACATTCCAGGGCATCGGCATCAAAGGTTCGCATGCCGCCTATTATTAACGTGGCTAATGGTTTCGCAATCTCTCACGCGCGACTTTCTTGATTTCGGGCAATTGAACGACACTTGGCGCATGAAAATTACAGTTCTTGGCGCGGGCATCATGGGCGTGAGTACCGCATGGCATTTGGCGGAGCGCGGCCACGAGGTCACCGTGGTCGACCGCCAGCCCGAGGCCGCCCTGGAAACCAGCTTTGCCAATGCGGCCCAAATCTCGGTGAGCTATTGCGAACCCTGGGCCAACAAAGAGGCGCCCTGGAAGGCGCTGAAGTGGATGTTCAGCAAGGAAGCGCCTCTGCTGTTCCGGCCGCAATTTCCGCTGGGCCAGGGCTGGCACCAGTACCGCTGGGGCCTGGAATTTCTGGCCAACTGCAACGACACCGCCTTTGAGCGCAATGTGCAGCAGCTCGTGGCGCTGGGCTCTTACAGCCACCGCGCCTTGAAAGACGTGGTGGATGCCACCGGCATTGAATACCACCGGCTGGAAAAAGGCATTGCCCATTTTTATGTGGACCAGAAGTCGTTTGACTCTGCGGCGGGTGCCGCCGCACTGATGGCCAAGTACGGCGTGCAGCGCCGTGTGGTCAGCCGCGACGAGCTGTTGCAAATCGAGCCGGCGTTCCGGCAGTACGCAGACCATATCGTGGGCGGCACCTTTACGGCCAGCGATGAAAGCGGCGATGCGCGTGAATTCACCCAGCAACTGGCGCAGCGCTGCGCGGCGCGCGGGGTGGAGTTTGTGTGGAACCACGATGTGCTGTCGCTGAACCAGGGCGCAGGCGGGGTGCTGGACACGGTCAGCGTACGCGACCGTGGCAACGGCCAGGTGCGCGCCCTGCACAGCGACCACTTTGTGCTGTCCATGGGTTCTTACACCGCGCCGCTTTTGCGCAGCGTGGGCGTGAACCTGCCGATTTACCCTGGCAAGGGCTATAGCGCGACCTTCAAGATTTTGAAACCGGAACTGGCGCCCGAGGTCAGCTTCATCGACGACTCGGTGAAATGCGCCATGAGCCGCCTGGGCGACACGCTGCGCATTGCCGGCACCATTGAAGTGGGCGGCTACGACACCGGCCTGGACAGCGCCCTGTCCCGCGCGCGCTGCCATATGCTGGCGCGCCGGGTGGAAACCGTATTCCCCGGCGTCTGCGACACGCGCCTGGAAACCGAGGGCGGCAACCCGCAGTTCTGGACCGGCCTGCGCCCGGCCACGCCCACCAATATTCCGTATATCGGCAAGAGCCCTGTTCAAAAGCTGTGGGTGAATGCCGGTCACGGCACCCTGGGCTGGACCCACGGGGCGGGCTCGGGCAAGGCGATTGCCGAACTCATCAGCGGCCACAAGCCCGACATGCCGTTTGGCTTTTACGGCTACTGATCAGCCAGCCGCGTGCACCTGCGCCAGGCAGGCCTGAAACGCCCGCGTGGCCCGCGCGGGCTGCGGTGAACGGCGCACGATGCCAAAGAAGTCGCAAGCGTAGTGAAACAGCTCGGGCCTGACGGCACGCATCTGCCCCGCATCGACAAAGCTTTGCGCGTAATGAATCGGCAAAAAGCCCAGGAACTTGCCGGACAAAATCAGCGTGGCAATCGACTCCTGGTCAAAGCCGGTGGCACTGCGCGCCATGCGTTGGGCCTGGCTGATTTCCATATTCGGTGAGTGGTAGCCCAGGCCGGCAAAGAGGTGTTTACGCAGGCCGGCCCAGTCCAGCGCCGGGTCGTCCGGGCCGCTGAACAAGCCGTGGCCGGCACCGCAATACAGGCGCATGGATTCATCAAACAGGCGCGTGTACTCCAGCGTGTCCGAGCTGCGGTGGCCGGGGATGACGCCGATCTGGAACTGCCCGTCCAGCACGCCGCGCTCAATGCCGTTCAAGGTCGACACATGTAAGTTGAGGCTCACATCCGGCGCCTGCTCGGTAAACAAGCGAATAGCCTGCGCGATGCGGCAGGCCGGGTTGCTGGCGGTCTTGTCAAACACGGCCAGTTGCAACTGCCCACCCATGCGCTGGTGGATTTCGTCCACACCGCTGCGAAAGGCCTCGGTGGCCAGCAGCAACTGGGCCGACTGGGCATAGATCTGCTCGCCCTCAGCCGTCAGGGCAAAGCCGGCCCGGCCACGCCGGCACAGGGTGAGGCCGAGACGGGTTTCCAGGTCCTTGATGTGGCGGCTCACCGTGGAGGTGCCGATGTTGAGCTCCAGCTCGGCCGCCGCCATGCCGCCACAGTCCACCACGGTGCGGAACACGCGCAGGAGGCGCAAATCCATGTCGCTGATGGACCCCAAGGCGGCGCGGCTCTTTGCTGTCACTTTTTTACTTTCATAAATTGCCAACTGAATAGTGATAACTCTCACTATATCGAAGTATCTATGCGGCGCAGAATCGCTTTTTCGCCCCAGCCAAACCAGCCCCTCCAGGAGAGCGCCATGAACCTCAACGACAGCAAATCTGCCACCGGCAGCCCGGATCCCGTCATCAGCACCACGCCCTATCCGGCCGGCCCCGGTTTTCTGGAAGCGCATTGGATGCCCTACACCGGCAACCGCAACTTCAAGGCCAATCCGCACATGATGGTCAGCGCCCAGGGCGCTTACTACACCGACAACCATGGTCGCAAGATTTTTGACGGCCTCTCCGGCCTGTGGACCTGCGGTCTGGGCCACTGCCGCCCCGAAATTGCAGCAGCCATTGGCCGCCAGGCCTCCACCATGGACTACTCGCCCGCCTTCCAGTACGGCCACCCGCTGTCCTTTGAGCTGGCCAACAAGATTGTGGAACTCATGCCCAAGGGCCTGGACCATGTGTTCTTCACCGGCTCGGGCTCCGAGTCGGCCGACACCTCGCTGAAGATGGCGCGCGCCTACTGGCGTGCCAAGGGCATGGGCACAAAGACCCGCCTGATAGGCCGCGAAAAGGGCTACCACGGCGTGAACTTTGGCGGTATCTCGGTGGGCGGCATAGGCGCCAACCGCAAGATGTTTGGCCAGGGCATTGAGGCCGACCACCTGCCCCACACCCAGCTGGCCAGCAACACCTTTTCCCGCGGCCTGCCCGCACACGGCGCCGAGCTGGCCGATGAGCTCTTGCGCCTGATTGCCCTGCACGACGCCAGCAATATTGCCGCCGTCATTGTCGAGCCCATGTCCGGCTCCGGTGGTGTGGTGGTGCCACCCGTAGGCTATTTGAAGCGCCTGCGCGAGATCTGCACAGCCAACAACATCCTCTTGATTTTTGATGAAGTGATTACCGGCTTTGGCCGCATGGGCGCTTACACGGGTGCCGCCGCCTTTGGCGTGACGCCCGACATCCTGAATGCCGCCAAGCAAATCACCAACGGCGCCCAGCCCCTGGGCGTGGTGGTAGCTGGCAAGGAAATCTACGACACCTTCATGGCCGCCGGCGGCCCCGACTACCTGCTCGAATTTGCCCACGGCTACACCTACTCGGCCCATCCGGTGGCCTGCGCTGCCGGCATTGCCGCGCTGGATCTATTGGTGAAGGAAAACATGGTGGAGCGCGTGGCCGCTCTGGCACCTTACTTCGAGAACGCCGTGCACAGCCTCAAGGGCGCCAAGCACGTCACCGACATCCGCAACTGCGGCCTGGCCGCCGGCTTCACGATTGCCGCCGTACCCGGCGAGCCTGCCAAGCGCCCCTTCCAGATTGCCGAAAGGTGCCTGGAGAAGGGCTTTTATGTGCGCTACGGTGGCGACACCATCCAGCTGGCACCGCCCTTTATTACCACCGAGGCAGAGATCGACAGCCTGGTCAACGCCTTGGGTGAGGCCATGAACGCCACGGCCTGAGGGTGCTCTCGTCAAAGCCTGGGTGCGGGGGCTTGCGTTCCTTCGCCGCACTTGAAGCCGACAAGTAAGGGGGATTTTTACACTTTCCTTCTTTCATAGTGGCCTGGGTTTATGTGACACTTGGCTTGACGCAGGCAGCAACGAGACCGGCCAGCGACCAGACACAAGGGGAACACCAATATGAAAAAACAATTCGCCATGCTGGCCGCTCTGGCCGCCTTCAGCACTGTCAGCATGGCCCAGGACAGTTATGTCGGAGTTGGCTTGCCTGGCCTGCTTACCCTGGGCTATGCCTATCCCCTGAGTTCCAGTATTGGACTGCGCGGCGAATATGCCGGTGGCCTGTCCGTGAACCGTGACGGCAACCAGGACGGCGTCAACTTCACCGGCTCCTTCAAGGCCAGCCGCCTGGGCGCTTTTGCCGACTGGTTTCCCATGGGCGGAGCATTTCGCCTAGTCGGCGGTCTGACCGTCAATGACATCACAGCTGACTTCAACGCCCTGGGCACCGGCAACTCCACCATCAACGGCAACACCGTCAACATGACCGGCGAGACCTATAACGTCAAGGTGAAATTTCCCAACACCACCCCTTACCTGGGGATTGGCTTTGGCCATCAAAAAAGCGACGCCAAAGGCCTGGGCTTTTATGCCGATTTGGGTGTGATGATTGGCACGTTCAGCGCCGACACCACGACCTCCCTGGTCGGCAAGCAGGGCATCACGCAGGCTGACGTGGATGCCCAAACCCAAAAGATACGCAACTCACTGGGCGGCCTGACTGCTCTTCCAAGCGCCTCCATGGGGCTGCTGTACCGCTACTGATTCGGTACTTCCTTCACATCGGTCACAAAGTACTCGGTCTCGCCAAAGCAGCTAGTCGGCACACCGATATGCTGCTCATAGGTGAGCGCCACGCGCTTGCCCATGGTGGCGTTGATGCGCGCGGCCACCGCGTCGTCACGCACCGAGAACAGGAATTTTTCGGGCGTGCTGCCGGGAATGGCCACCAGCTGCAGCTCACCTTCCCAGGTCTTGCAGACAAAGCCCTTGCTGGAGAGCTTTTGCATATAGCCGGCGCGCTCGCCGGCCGAGTAACTCCACTTCAGCGCCCCCACGGTATAGAGCACCAGCAGCACGGCCAGCACCAGCAGCAAACCCAGAAAAGAACCCATCACGCGTCGCGCGGTAATCGCCATGCCTGCACTCCTGAACGTCAGTTCCGGGCACAAGCGCCCGGCTAGCCGGCATTATGAACGGTCACCAAGACACGCCTTGCGTTGGCGCAAGGGATAATCCAGGGCTATGGCATTGATTACCCTTCTTGACGCCCAGCTGGCTTTTGGGCACGTACCCCTGCTCGACCACGCTGACTTCTCCCTCGAAACCGCGGAACGTGTCGGCCTGATCGGGCGCAACGGTGCCGGCAAATCCAGCATGCTGAAAATTCTGGGCGGCATGGAAAAACCCGATGACGGCACGCTACAGGTGCAAAACGGCACCCGCATTTCCTACGTCGCGCAGGAGCCGCAGCTGGACGCCGATGCCACCGTGTTCGAAGCCGTGCGAGCCGGTCTCGCGCGCGTGATCGATTTGATCGAAGAATACTGCCAGGGCCATGGCGACCTGGACGCCATGCAGGGCGAGATCGAGTCTCTGGACGGTTGGAACTGGGAGCAGCGCGTGAATGAAACCCTGCACCGCCTGCACCTGAACCCTGAGGCGGTTGTCAGCACGCTCTCAGGCGGCACCAAGAAGCGTGTGGCACTGGCCCAAGCCCTGGTGGCGCAACCCGACGTGCTGCTGCTGGACGAGCCGACCAACCACCTGGACTTGGACTCCATCGAATGGTTAGAGGGCCTGCTGGTGGACTTCAAGGGCTCCATCATCACCATCACCCACGACCGCTCCTTTCTGGACAACGTGGCCACCCGCATCGTCGAGCTGGACCGCGGCAAGCTCTTGTCCTACCCCGGTAACTTTGCCGCTTATCTTTTGCAAAAAGAAGAGCAGCTCGCGCAGGAAGCCGTCATCAACGCCCGCGCCGACAAGCTCCTGGCCCAGGAAGAGGTGTGGATTCGCAAGGGCGTGGAAGCCCGGCGCACCCGCGCCACGGCGCGCATCGTGCGCCTGGATAACCTACGCTCACAGCGCGAGGCGCGGCGCGAGGTAGTGGGCAGCGTCAACATGGACATCTCCAGTGGCGCGGCCAGCGGCAAGCTGGTGGCCGAGATGACGCATGTGAGCAAGACCTTTGGCGATCGCAAAATCGTGCACGATTTTTCCGCCACCATTTTGCGTGGCGACAAGATCGGCCTTTTGGGCCCCAACGGTGCGGGCAAGACCACGCTGTTGAAACTCATTCTGGGCGAGCTGAAAGCCGACCCGGCACCGGCCAATTCGCCGGCGCCCGAGCCCGGCCACAGCCCCTGGGGCACGGTGCGCCAGGGCGCCAATATCGAGGTGGCCTACTTCGACCAGATGCGCAACGCGCTGGATATGGAGGCCACGCTGGAGGACTTCATCAGCCCCGGCTCCGAGTGGATCGAAATCGGCAATCGCAAACAGCACGTCAAGAGCTATCTGGGCGACTTCCTGTTCTCGCCGGCCCGCGCCAATTCGCCAGTGAAGTCACTGAGCGGCGGTGAACGCAACCGCTTGTTGCTGGCGCGCCTGTTTGCCCGCCCGGCCAATGTGCTGGTGCTGGACGAACCCACCAACGACCTGGACATCGACACCCTCGAATTGCTGGAAGACCTGCTGCAGAACTACGACGGCACGGTGTTCCTGGTCAGCCACGACCGCACCTTCCTGGACAACGTGGTCACCAGCACCATTGCCTATGAGGGCGATGCGCACTGGCGCGAATACGAGGGCGGCGTGACCGACTGGTTGCAGCAAAGCAAGCGCGCCAGCGAGATTGCCCAGGCCAAGGGGCAAAAGGGTGCCTCGCCCTTCAACTACGGGCGCGACCAGGCGGCCAAAACCACCGCTGCCGTGGCTGCCACGCCGCTGGCCACACCAGTGGTGGCCACGGCGCCTGCCGCCAAGACGCGCAAGCTCAGCTTCAAGGAGCAGCGCGAACTCGACGGCCTGCCCGCCGCCATCGCCGCCCTCGAAGCCGAGCAAAAAGGCATTGCTGAGACCCTGGCCGACGGCAGCCTGTTTGCCAAGGACAACGCCAAAGCCTTGGCGCTGACCAGCCGCAACGCGCAGATTGACGAGGCGTTGATTGCCGCGCTGGAGCGCTGGGAAACGCTGGGCGCCTGAGGGCCTGAGCGAACAGTGGCCCTTACAGCGCACGCTTGCTTGCTTGCTTGCGCTGGGCTGGGCTCTACCGGCTTGTAAACTTTTGCCGCAGCGTCGGCCACAGCAGGTTCACGGCCAGCCCGCCCATCACCAGGGCTGCTGCGATCAGTTTCCAGGCTGGCAGTGACTCGCCCAGCCACCAGGCCGAAGCGCACATGCCAAACACCGGCACCAAGAGCGCCATGGGCGTGATGGTGGCGGCCGGATGGCGCGCCAGCAACCAGCCCCAGGCGGCGTAGCCAAACAGGGTGTTGCCCCAGGACTGCCAGGCGACTGCCGCCCATACCGTCCAGTCCGCCTGCAGCAGGCCGCTGGCAATCGCGTCGCCACCCTCGAATACATAGGACAGCACAAACAGTGGCGGCACCGCGTAGGCGCTGGACCACACCACATAGGCCAGCATGTGGCCCGGCTTGCCCTCTTTGGCGGCGATGTTGCCGCCGGCCCAGCTGAGTGCCGCACCCAGCACCAGGGCCAGACCCAGAAAGGTGGTGCTGCCATCGGTGTGCAAGCCTATGGTGGCAATGCCGGCCGTGGCCAGCAACAGCGCCAGCCACTGAAAGGTTTGCACACGCTCGCCGCTCATGCGCATGGACAGGCCGATGGTGAAAAACACCTGGGTCTGCACCACCAGCGAGGCAATGCCGGGCGAGATATGGCCGTTGATGGCCAGGTACAAGAGACCGAACTGCCCCACGCCAATCAGCACCCCATAGAGCGCCAGGTTGCGCCAGCCCACGCTGGGTTTGGGCAGCAGAAAAACGGCCGGAAACAAGGCCAAGGTAAAGCGCAGCGCGGCAAACAGCAGCGGCGGCAAATGGCCGAGCGCGAGCTTGATGACAACGAAGTTGGTACCCCAGACGGCAACGACGGCCAAGGCGAGCAGGAAGTGGCGAAGCGGCAGGGTGGCGGGCATAGGCTGATTGTGCCGCTCGATAGCAGATGCGGGCAGCAGTCCGTCCCTAGACCACTTTGCCGGCCTGCAGCGCCGCAATCTGCGCGGCATCCAACCCCA
>JAYVNF010000245.1:0-4898 GCA_043758575.1 Rhodoferax sp. | reverse complement strand
CCAGTAGCTGCGCACCGAAATTCCCCGTAACAAGTTCGGGTAAACCCGATATCCCAAGGCCTGTAGTGTCGTGCATCCGTCACAAAAAAGCAAGGCCTTGCCCCGTTGAAGGGCAAGGCCTGCGTATCAGGAAAGTAAAAAAGTATGTACTAACTTTTCTGGGGACGCTTAGCGGCTGGCATTGGCGTCCGCCACCGTCAGTGCCGTCATATTTACGATGCGGCGTACCGTGGTACTGGCGGTCAGGATGTGCACCGGTTTGGCCGCACCCAGCAAGACCGGGCCAATCGCGATGTTGCCGCCAGCTGCCGTTTTGAGCAGGTTGTAGGCAATATTGGCCGCGTCAATGTTGGGCAGCACCAGCAAATTGGCGTCGCCCTGCAGGGTGCTGTGGGGCATCAGGGCCCGGCGCGCTTCGCCGTCCAGGGCCACATCGCCGTGCATCTCGCCGTCTACTTCCAGCCAAGGGGCTTGCTGTTGCAGCAAGGCCAGGGTATCGCGCATCTTGATGGCGCTGGGCTGGTTGCTGCTGCCAAAGCTGGAATGGCTGAGCAGTGCCGCCTTGGGTTTGAAGCCAAAGCGCATCATTTCTTCGGCCGCCATCACGGTAATACGGGCCAGCTCCTGTGCGGTCGGGTCGTAGTTGACGTGGGTGTCGACCAAAAACACCTGGCGTCCGGGCAGCATCAGGCCGTTCATGCAGGCATAAATGGCACAGTCGGCGCCGGCACCCGCCTTGGTGTCCACGCGCTTGCCGATGACCTGGTCGATGTACTGCAGGTGCAGTGCAGTGGTGCCCCAGGTGCCGCAGATCAGACCGTCCACATCGCCCTTGTGCAGCAGCATGGCGCCAATCAGGCTGAGGCGCCGGCGCATCTCGATCTTGGCGATCTGCACCGTGATGCCCTTGCGCTCGGTCATGCGGTGGTAGGTCTGCCAGAAGTCGCGGTAGCGGTGGTCCTGCTCCACATTCACCACCTGGTAGTCCAGGCCCTCTTTCAGGCGCAGGCCGAATTTTTCGATGCGCTCGGCAATCACCGCCGGGCGGCCGATCAGCGTGGGCAGGGCCAGGCCCTCGTCGACCACGATCTGGGCGGCGCGCAGCACGCGCTCTTCCTCGCCCTCGGAATAGGCCACGCGTTTCTTCAAGGCCTTGCGGGCGGCCGCGAAGATCGGCTTCATGGTGGTGCCGGAGGCATAGACAAAGCTCTGCAGGCGCTCGCGGTAGGCGTCCATGTCGGCAATCGGGCGCAGGGCGACACCGCTGTCGGCGGCGGCTTGGGCCACTGCCGGCGCGATCTTCATCATCAGGCGTGGGTCGAAGGGCTTGGGGATCAGGTACTCCGGGCCAAAAGCCAGCTGCTCACCGGTATAGGCCGCTGCCACCACGTCGCTCTGCTCGGCCTGGGCCAGGTCGGCAATGGCGTGCACGGCGGCAATTTCCATCTCCAGCGTGATGGTGGACGCGCCGGCATCCAGGGCGCCGCGGAAGATGTAGGGAAAGCACAGGACGTTGTTGACCTGGTTGGGGTAGTCGGTGCGTCCGGTGGCCATGATGGCGTCGCTGCGCACCGCTTTGACTTCCTCGGGCGAGATTTCGGGGGTGGGGTTGGCCAGGGCAAAAATGATCGGGTTGGCGGCCATGGTGGCGACCATATCGGGCTTGAGCACGCCGCCGGCCGACAGACCCAGGAAGACGTCGGCACCAACAATCATTTCGCGCAGCGTGCGGCACGCGGTGTTTTGGGTAAACACGGCCTTGTCCTCGTCCATCAGCTCGGTGCGGCCCTCGTAGACCACACCAGCCAGGTCGGTGACATAGATGTTTTCGCGCGGAATGCCCAGCTTGACCAGCAGGCCCAGGCAGGCCAGGGCGGCGGCACCGGCGCCGGAGGTCACCAGCTTAATCTTCTTGGGGTCCTTGCCGACCACTTTGAGGCCGTTGAGAATGCCGGCCCCCACCACAATCGCCGTGCCGTGCTGGTCGTCATGGAACACCGGAATCTTCATGCGTTCGCGCAGCTTGCGCTCCACGTAAAAGCAGTCTGGCGCCTTGATGTCTTCCAGGTTGATGCCACCAAAGGTAGGCTCCAGTGAGGCGATGATGTCGACCAGCTTGTCCAGATCGTGCTTCTCGTTGATCTCGATGTCGAACACATCGATGCCGGCGAATTTCTTGAACAGCACGCCCTTGCCCTCCATCACCGGCTTGGCCGCCAGCGGGCCGATGTCGCCCAGGCCCAGCACGGCCGTGCCGTTGGTGATCACTGCCACCAGGTTGCCGCGGCTGGTGTACTTGAAGGCGTTGTTGGGGTCCTTGACGATCTCTTCACAGGGTGCGGCCACGCCGGGTGAATAGGCCAGCGCCAGGTCGTGCTGGTTGACCAGCTGCTTGGTGGCCGCAATGGCGATTTTTCCGGGGGTGGGGAACTCGTGGTATTCCAGTGCGGCGCGGCGCAGCTCGGCACGTTTTTCGGGGGAGTTGGAGGAGCTGGGGCTGAGCGAGCCGGCGGATGAATCCTGTGTCATGGGCGTCCTTGTGCGTAGGGGCAGCCGCGAAAGCGCGGTCCCCTGGGTGGGAGACAATTGTAGACCCCGACCTTAGGCGCAGGCGTGTGGCACCGGCTGCGGAAATCCTGCCTTGGCAAGTGCCGCTGTTGGTGTTAAGCGCTGTGGGCCAGGCGTTGGCAAACTCCGGCCCACCCCGGCATAGTGGCAGCCGCAGCGCCAGGCCCGCACCCGGCGCTGCCTGCACAATGGCGCTTCCATGCACAATCCCGGTGCCTGTCAGCCACAACCTTCAAGGGCCGTCCATGACACCCCCCACTGAAACCTTGTTTCCCCCCATTGAGCCGTATCGCAGCGGCCGGCTGGCGGTGGACACCCTGCACAGCCTGTACTGGGAGGAGTGCGGCAACCCTGAAGGCGTGCCGGTGCTGTTTCTGCATGGCGGCCCCGGTGCGGGCCTGTCGCCCAGGCACCGCCAGTTTTTCGACCCGGCGTACTACCGCATCGTGCTCTTCGACCAGCGTGGCGCCGGCCAGTCCACGCCGCTGGGCGAGACCCACAACAACACCACGCAGCTGCTGATCGAGGACATCGAACGCCTGCGCCGGCTGCTGGCGATAGAACAGTGGCTGGTGTTCGGTGGCTCCTGGGGTTCCACGCTGGCCTTGGCCTATGGCCAGGCGTACCCAGCGCACTGCAGCGGCTTTGTGCTACGCGGCATCTTTTTGTGCACGCCGGCCGAGATCGACTGGTTTCTCAACGGCATACGCTGGTTCTTTCCGGAGGCCCATGCGCAGTTTGTGGCTGCTGTTGCCGAGGACCAGCGCGGCGATTTGTTGGCCGCCTTTTCCCAGCAACTCTTTGGCGACGATGGGGCTGCCGGCCTGGCCGCAGCCCGCGCCTGGGGCCGCTACGAAGGCAGCACGATTCACCTGTTGCCAGACCCGGCGGTGCAAGAGGAGTTTGGCAGTGAGGCCGTGGCCCTGGGCGTGGGGCGGCTGGAGGCGCATTACTTCCGCCATGCCGGCTTCTTCACCGAGGACCAGCTGGTGCGCAATGTGCCGCGCATCCGCCACCTGCCGGCGGTGATCATTCAAGGCCGCTACGACATGATCTGCCCGCCCCTGTCGGCCTGGCACTTGCACCGGGCCTGGCCCGAGGCTTCGCTTCACATCATCCCGGACGCCGGCCACGGTGCCTTCGAGCCCGGCATCGCCCGCGCCCTGGTGCGTGCCACCGAGCAGTTCAAGCGCGACGGTAGCCTGTAGTCATACTTGTGGCAGCAAAAAGCGCCGCTCCCAGGCGCTGATTTCATGCAGATAGCTCTGGTACTCCAGCGCCTTGACGGCGCAGTAGCCGGTGACAAAGGCCTCCCCCAACAGCCGGCGTGCGGATGCGCTCTGGGCCATGCGCGTGTGCGCCGGCAAAAAGCTGCGCTCCAGCGCATGCGCCTGCAAATAGGCGTTGGCACCATCCTCCACGGGCGCCGTGGCCTGCAGTTTTTCATCCATGCCTGCCAGGCCCGCGGCCAGCGAGGCGGCAATCGCCAGATAGGGGTTGGCGTCGGCTCCGGCAATGCGGTTTTCCACCCGCCGTGCTGCGGCGGCGCTTTTGGGAATGCGCAGGCCCACGGTGCGGTTGTCATTGCCCCAGGCCAGGTTGATCGGGGCCTGGCTGCCGGCGACAAAGCGGCGGTAGGAATTCACAAAGGGCGCGAACACCAGCATCAGGTCCGGCCCATAGGCCTGCAGCCCGCCTATGAAGTGGCCAAAGGCGGCGCTTTCGCCGCCAGCCTGCGTGCTGAAAAGGTTGTGCCCGGCGCTGTCCAGCACGCTTTGGTGCAGGTGCATGGAGCTGCCCGGCGCGCCGGCAATCGGCTTGGCCATGAAGACGGCGTTGAGCCCGTGCTGGATGGCAATTTCCTTGGCCGCGTACTTGAACAAAAAGGCCTGGTCGGCCACGGCCAGTGCATCGCCGTGCAGCAGGTTGATCTCGAACTGGCTGCTGCCGACCTCGTGGATCCAGGTGTCGCTCTGCACCCCCAGGCCCTCCAGGGCGCTGCGAAAGGCGTCCCAGAAGGCCGCATGTTCGTTGAGCATATTCATGCTGAAGGCCGACTGCCCGGCCTCGGCGCGGCCATTGCGCGCCAGCGGTGCGCTCAGCGCCTG
Source organism: Rhodoferax sp. (assembly GCA_043758575.1). Classification (GTDB taxonomy): domain Bacteria; phylum Pseudomonadota; class Gammaproteobacteria; order Burkholderiales; family Burkholderiaceae_C; genus Allorhodoferax. Next base: position 222 of record JAYVNF010000245.1, on the reverse strand, counting down.
GGCCGGGTCCACACAGGGGGCGGTCAGGTAGAACTCAATCTCCGGCGCCACCACCGGCGTCAGACCCTGGGCGGCATAGCGCGCCAGCACGGTTTGCAACAGGGAGCGGGCCGAAAAGGCGCAGGGCTGGCCATCCAGTTCCACGCAGTCATGGATGGCAAAGGCGCGCGGCACGCTGGACCAGGGCGCGAGTTTGAGCGTGCGGTAGTCCGGCAGCAGCCG
>JAYVNF010000244.1:0-4908 GCA_043758575.1 Rhodoferax sp. | reverse complement strand
TGTCGGACTGGCTGGTGGTGCGCATAGGCGTCAACCCCGGCGAGTCGTTTCTGGACCGCATGATCAGCATGGTCGAAGGCGCCAAGCGGCAAAAAACGCCGAATGAAATTGCGCTGACTATTCTGCTGGTGGCGCTGACCATTGTGTTTCTAGTGGTCACCGTCACGCTTCTGCCCTATTCGCTGTTCAGCGTGCAGGCCGCAGATGCGGGCAGCGCGGTCAGCGTCACGGCCCTGGTCGCCCTCCTGGTCTGCCTGATTCCCACCACCATAGGCGGCCTGCTCTCGGCCGTGGGCGTGGCCGGCATGAGCCGCATGATGCAGGCCAATGTGATTGCCACCTCGGGCCGCGCGGTAGAGGCCGCCGGTGACGTAGACGTGCTGCTGCTGGACAAGACCGGCACCATCACCCACGGCAACCGCCAGGCCTCGGCCTTCATCCCCGGCCCCGGTGTACAGCTGGCGCAACTCGCCGCCTGTGCGGCCCAGTCCTCGGTGGCCGATGAAACGCCCGAGGGCCGCAGCATCGTGACCCTGGCGCAGCGCCTGGGCCACGTGCAGGCACTGGTGGGCCAGGTGCAGGAGGTGCCCTTCACGGCGCAAACCCGCATGAGCGGTGCCGACATCCACACTGACGACGGCAGCAGCCGCGCCCTGCGCAAAGGTGCTGTGGAGGCCGTGCGCAAATACGTGGAGGCACTGGGCGGCCATATGCATGCCGAGCTGCTGGCGGCCGCGGCCGAGGTGTCACGGCGCGGCAGCACGCCGCTGGCCGTGGCCGATGGCAATGTGGTGCTGGGCCTTGTGGAGCTCAAGGACATCGTCAAGGCCGGCATCAAGGAACGCTTTGGCGAGCTGCGCCGCATGGGCATCAAGACCGTCATGATTACCGGCGACAACAAGCTCACAGCCGCGGCCATTGCGGCCGAGGCCGGGGTGGACGATTTCCTGGCCGAGGCCACGCCCGAAGACAAGCTGGTGCTGATCCGCCAGTACCAGGCCGAAGGCCGCCTGGTGGCCATGACCGGCGACGGCACCAACGACGCCCCGGCCCTGGCCCAGGCAGATGTGGCCGTGGCCATGAACAGCGGCACGCAAGCCGCCAAGGAGGCGGCCAATATGGTGGACCTGGATTCCAACCCGACCAAGCTGCTCGAAGTGGTGGAGACCGGAAAGGCGCTGCTGATGACACGCGGCTCGCTGACCACCTTCTCGATTGCCAACGACGTGGCGAAATACTTCGCCATCATCCCGGCCATCTTTGTCGGCACCTACCCGCAGCTGGCCGCCCTCAATGTGATGCGTCTGGGCAGTTCTTCCTCGGCGATTTTGTCGGCGGTGATCTTCAACGCGCTGATCATCGTGGTGCTGATTCCCCTGGCCCTCAAGGGCGTGAAGTACCGCCCGGTGGGCGCTGCCGCGCTGTTGCGCCGCAACCTGTTGATCTACGGCCTGGGCGGTCTGATCGTGCCCTTTATAGGCATCAAGGCGATCGACCTGTTGCTGGTCGCCCTGCACTTAAGTTGAACCTGTGAGACTTCTATGAAACACACACTGCGTCCCTTGTTGACTCTCTTCCTCGCCCTGAGCCTGCTCACCGGCCTGGCCTATCCCCTGCTGGTCACGGCCCTGGGCCAGGCCCTGTTCCCGGCGCAGGCTGCCGGCAGCCTGATGCTCCAAAACGGCAAGCCAGTGGGCTCCTTGCTGATCGGCCAGAACTTCAGCGACCTCGGCCATTTCTGGGGCCGCCCCTCGGCCACCGCACCGCAGCCCTACAACGCGCTGGCCTCCGGTGGCTCGAACCTGGGGCCGCTGAACCCGGCCTTGTTGGACGCGGTGAAAGGCCGCATCCAGGCCCTGCGCGCGGCCGACCCGGACAACACGGGAAGCATTCCGGTAGACCTGGTCACTGCATCGGCCAGTGGATTGGACCCGCACATCAGCGTGGCTGCGGCGCGTTACCAGGTGGCGCGTGTAGCCAAGGCCCGCAAGCTCGATGTGGCGCAGGTGCAGGCGCTGGTGGAGCAGTCCACCGAGCGCCCGTGGTTGGGGTTGTTGGGTGAGCCGGTGGTGCATGTGCTGCGGCTCAATCTGGCGCTGGATGCTGTGGCTGTGCATGAGTAGCGGTATGGGGTCATTTGGACACTTCGTGTGCTACGGTACTTCTGGACACAGGCCGCCGTGGTACTCAGTTCCGTTCGTGTCCCCCGGCCTTACGGCCTCCTCCTTGACCTCACTCCACTGAGCACCACGACGGCCTGCGTCCACCCACACTGTTGGCGCGCAAAGGTATTCAATTCATGGCAGGCCAACGGTGCTGGTTGCAGAGGCGTTGCAGGTGCGCAAATGTATTGGGCATTCAGGCATGGCTAACTACAAAACCAACCCCGCAAGGCAACCGCAACCTAACAAGCATCCCCACCCAGTGCTACCCTTGAACCCAACCCAACACATGGCAATCTAAAGTGGCCTCCGACTCCCGCCCCAACCCCGATGCGCTCCTGGCGCAGCTGCATGAAGACGCGCTGGCCGTGGCGCGCGGCAAGCTGCGCATCTACTTCGGTGCCAGCGCCGGCGTGGGCAAAACCTTTGCCATGCTGAGCGCCGCACAAAGCGCCAAGGCAACAGGGCAGAAAGTGCTGATTGGTCTGGTGGAAACCCATGGCCGGCGCGAAACCGAAGCACTGCAAAAAGGCCTGCCCACACTGCCCCTGCTGGAAGTGGCCTACCGCGGCCAGGTGCTGCTGGAATTTGACATGGACGCAGCGCTGCAGGCAAAGCCCGAAGTGCTGCTGCTGGATGAACTGGCCCACAGCAACGCGCCGGGCTCGCGCCACCCCAAACGCTGGCAGGACGTGATGGAACTGTTGGACGCTGGCATCGATGTCTGGACCGCGCTCAACGTCCAGCACCTGGAAAGCCTGAACGGCACCGTGGGCGCCATCACCGGCGTGCGCATCAACGAGACCGTGCCCGACACCGTGCTGGACGCGGCCGATGAGCTGATCCTAGTGGACGTGACCGCCGACGAACTGCTGGCCCGCCTGAAGGCCGGCAAGGTCTATGTGCCGCAGCAGGCCGAGCGCGCCACGCAGAACTTTTTTCGCAAAGGCAATCTGTTTGCCCTGCGCGAGATTGCCCTGCGCCGCACCGCCGAACACGTGGGCTGCGATGTGCGCAGCTACCGCGCGCGCCAGCAGCAGATGGCCAGCCACGGCGGCGATGGCTCGGCGGCGTGGAACACCTCGGGCGCGCTGCTGGTCTGCGTGGGCCCCGACCTGGGCGCGGAAAACGCCGTGCGCAGTGCCGCCCGCCTGGCCGCCCAGCGCAATGTGCGCTGGCATGCCGCCTATGTGGAAACCCCAGCCCTGCAACGCCTGCCCGCACCTGCGCGCGACCGCACCCTGGCCGTGCTCAAGCTGGCGCAGGAGCTGGGGGGTGAGACTGCCGTGCTCACCGGTGCCCACATCGCGCGCGCCCTGCTGGACCACGCGCGCGCGCTCAACTGCGCCACCGTGGTGCTGGGGCGTCCGATCAAAGGTGGCTGGCACCCCTGGCGCCAGCTGTTCAGTCCAACGTTGACGCGGCAGTTGGCCACCTTGGCCCAAGAGCTGGACATTGTCGAGATCGGCTCCACCGAGGCCGTGCGCCGCATGGCACCGGCCGTACCCGCCCAGGCCCGCGACGCGGCTGCGGCCAAAGGCTGGCCCACCCCTGCCAAAAACTACGCCTGGGCCGTTGCCGCCTGTGTGGGCACCACCCTGCTTACCCTGCCCATGCTGGCGCTGTTTGACCTGGCCAATATCGTCATGCTGTTTCTGCTGTGCGTGGTGCTGGTGGCGGTGCGCCTGGGGCGCGGCCCGGCCATGCTTTCAGCGGTGCTGTCGGTGGCGGCCTTTGATTTCTTTTTTGTGCCACCGCGCTTTTCGTTTGCCGTGACCGATGTGCAGTACCTGGTGACCTTTGCGGTGATGCTGGGCGTGGGCATGCTGATTGGCCAGCTCACCGCCAACCTGCGCCAGGCCGCCAGCGTCTCGGCCAGCCGCGAGCGCCGCTCGCACGCCCTGTTTGAGCTCACGCGGGACCTCAGCGCGGCGCTGCAAACCGTGCAGGTGGTGGAGCTGGGCGAGGCCGCTGTCACCCGCACCTTTGGCGGCCAGGCTCAGGTGTTTGTGACCGATGAACGCGACCAGCTGGGCCTGGGCCCGACCTTGCCGGCCGGGCTGGACGCCAGCCTGGCCGACTGGTGTTTTCGCAATGGGCAAAGCGCCGGCCTGACCACCGCCACGCTGCCCGCCAACCCCTGGCACTATGTGCCGCTGCAGGCGCCCATGCGCATACGCGGCGTGCTGGCGCTGCAGCCGGCGCAGGCGCGCTGGTTGCTCATCCCCGAGCAGATGCAGCAGCTGCAGACGATTGCGCGGCAGATCGCCATTGCACTGGAGCGCGTGCACTATGTGGAGGTGGCGCAGACGGCGGTGGTGCAGATGGAGTCCGAGCGCCTGCGCAACACCTTGCTGGCGGCCATGTCGCACGACGTGCGCACGCCGCTCACAGCCCTGATAGGCCAGGCCGAAACGCTGGAGCACATGGGCCCGCTTAGCGCCGAGCAACACAGCACGGTGCGCGCCATGGGCCATGAGGCGCGCGAGCTCAGCGCGCTGGTGAGCAACCTGCTGGACATGGCGCGCCTGGAGAGCGGCCAGGTGCAGCTGCGCCGTGATTGGCAGTCGGTGGAAGAGCTGGTGGGCAGCGCCATCCGCGCCGCGCGCCACGCCCTGGGCAGCCTGCTGGTGCAGACCGATGTGCCGCAGGACCTGCCACTGGTGGCGTTTGATGCCGCGCTGATGGAACGCGTGCTGGTGAACCTGCTGGAGAACGCGGCCAAGTACGGTGTGGCTTCACCCGT
>JAYVNF010000243.1:0-4914 GCA_043758575.1 Rhodoferax sp. | reverse complement strand
TGCTCTCCGACGCCAGTGGTGATGCCGACATGGCCGAGATGGCACAGGAAGAAATCGACGGCGCCACGGCGGAATTGGCCCAACTGGAGCAGGAGTTGCAGCGCATGCTGCTGCCCAAGGACCCGGACGACCAGCGCCCGGCCTTTGTGGAAATCCGCGCCGGCACCGGCGGTGACGAGTCCGCGCTGTTTGCCGCCGACCTGGCGCGCATGTACACGCGCTTTTGCGATGCCGCGGGCTTCAAGACCGAGATCATGAGTGCCTCGGAAAGCGAGCTGGGGGGCTACAAGGAAGTGGTGCTGCGCATAGAGGGCAGCACCATGACCAGTGCCGGCGCCTGTGGCGCCTACGGCATGCTCAAGTTCGAGTCCGGCGGCCACCGTGTGCAGCGTGTGCCCGCTACCGAAACCCAGGGCCGCATCCATACCAGTGCCTGCACCGTGGCCGTGCTGGCCGAACAGGACGAGGCCGAGGCCATCAAGATCAACCCCTCAGACCTGCGCATTGACACCTACCGCGCCAGCGGCGCCGGTGGCCAGCACATCAACAAGACGGACTCGGCCGTGCGCATCACCCACCTGCCCACCGGCATCGTGGCCGAATGCCAGGACGGGCGCAGCCAGCACAGCAACAAGGCACAGGCCCTGAAGGTTCTAACAGCGCGCATCCACGAAAAAGACCGCTCCGAGCGCGCCGCCAAGGACGCTGCCGAACGCAAGAGCCTGGTCGGCAGCGGCGACCGCAGCGACCGCATACGCACCTACAACTTCCCGCAGGGCCGGCTCTCGGACCACCGCATCAACCTCACCTTGTACAAGCTCCTGGGCATCATGGAAGGGGACCTGGGCGACGTAATCGAGGCGCTGCAGGCCTATGAAGCGGCGCAGCAGATGGCGGCGCTGGAACTCAACGCCTAGTCAACAGCATGCGCATTGCCCAGGCCATCACCTACGCGCAGTCGCTGGGACTGGAGCGCCTGGACGCGCAGATGCTGGTACTGCACGCCCTGGGCCGAGCCACCAGCGAGCGTGCCTGGCTGCTGGCCCACAGCGACGATGCCATGGGCACCGATGCGCAGACGCGGCTGCAGCAGTTGGCGCAGCGCCGCGCAGCCGGCGAACCGCTGGCCTACATCACCGGCTTCAAAGAGTTTTACGGTCTGACGCTGGCGGTAGACCGCCGCGTGCTGGACCCGCGTGCCGATACCGAAACCCTGGTGGACTGGGCGCTGGAGGTAATGGACGCGCGCACGGCACCACTGTCCACGCTTATGGACCTGGGCACCGGCAGCGGCGCCATCGCCCTGGCCCTGCAGCACAGCCGCCCACTATGGCAGGTGCATGCGCTGGACTACAGTGTGGACGCCTTGGCCGTGGCCCGTGCCAATGCACAGCGGCTGGACCTGGCGGTACAGTTTCACCAGGGCAGCTGGTTGCAAGGCGTGGAGCAAACCTTCTCGCTCATCGTGTCCAACCCGCCCTACATCGCTGCACACGACGAGCACCTGTCCGCCCTGCAGCATGAACCGCTGCAGGCCCTGGCCAGTGGCGACTATGGTCTGGACGACATCCGCAGCATCATCGGCCAGGCGCCTGCGCATCTGCTTGCACATGGCTGGCTGCTGCTGGAGCATGGCTACGACCAGGCCGAGGCCGTGCGCGCCCTGCTGCAGCATGCGGGCTTTAGCCAGGTCCAGTCGCGCCGCGACCTGGCCGGCATAGAGCGCTGCAGCGGTGGGCAGTGGGTTCCCGCTGCGCCCTCCTCCTCTGTATCCACGCGCCTGGCGCAGCACACTGATGTCAACGCGGTTGCCGCTCTCTTCAACGCCTATCGGCAGTTTTACGAACAGCAGGACGACCTGGCCCTGGCCACGCGCTTTATCGACGAGCGTCTGCGCCAGCAGCAATCCACCGTTCTGGTGGCCGAAGACGCTGCCGGCACCATGCTGGGTTTCTGCCAGATCTACCCCAGCTTTTGCTCGGTGCTGGCCGCACCGATAGGTGTGCTGTATGACCTGTTCGTCACACCCGGCGCCCGCACCCAGGGCGTGGGCCGTGCCTTGCTGCAAGCCGCTGAGCGGCACGCCAGGGCGCAAGGCTGGCAGCGCCTGGACCTGACCACCGCCAAAACCAACGCGCGGGCGCAGTCCCTTTACGAGTCTTTGCACTGGCAACGCGATGAGGTCTTCCTGGCCTACAACCTGGATCTGCGCAGTTAAGCCGCCGCCCTGCTGCCTCGCTGCGCCCCCACTATCCAACCGCTTTTTCACCTATTTTTTTAACACCATGACCACTCCCGCCTGCCCCCAGTGCACCCTGCAGAACACCTACCCCGATGGCAGCAACTTTGTCTGCGCCGATTGCGGCTTTGAATGGCCACAAACCGCTGCGGCTACTGAAGAAGACGCCGATGCCGTGGTGAAAGACAGCAACGGCCAGATCCTTCAGGACGGTGACGCGGTGGTGCTGATCAAGGATCTGAAGGTCAAGGGCAGCTCCACCGTGTTAAAGATGGGCACCAAGGTCAAGAGCATCCGCCTGGTGGGCGGCGACCACGAAGTGGACTGCAAGATGGACGGCGGCAGCTTCATGTTGAAGGCCTGCTTTCTGAAAAAGGCCTGAGCCCCGTAGCTGCTCAAGCCGCGTGGCAGCAAACGCAGAGTTTGTTGCCGTCCAGGTCCCTGAAGTAAGCGCCGTAGTAGTGCGGGTGGTAATGCGCACGCAGCCCCGGCGCGCCTTCGCTGCTGGCCCCCTGCGCCATGGCAGCGGCGTAGACGCGGTCCACCACCGCGCGGCTGTCGGCCTGCAAGGCCAGCATCTGGCCATTGCCAGCCACATGCGGTTGGCCATCAAAGGGCTGGGCAATCAGGATCAAAGGCCGTGGAGCCAGTGGTGACACCCAGCCAGCCCAGTGCTTGTCCGGCTCGCTGAACTTCAGCACCAGGCCCAGCTGCGGCAACACCGCCGCATAAAACGCATAGGCGCGCTCAAAGTCGGTGATGCCGATGTTGACGTGCGAGATCACGCTGACACTTCCTGCCGCACGGCACTGGCCATTTCTGTCCTCACCAAGGGCGTGACCTGCCCTTCATGTGCCAGCGCCTTCGTCAGCTGCAAGCCCAGGCGGTTCACACCGCTGACCAGGGCCTTGAGCGAGGCCGTGACGATATTGCTGTCCAGGCCCACGCCAAAGCGCTCGCCAGACCGTTCATGGCTACCACCCTGCGCCGCCAGCTCCAGAAAGGCACAGGCCTGGGCGTCACCGGCATGCTGGCTGGCTTTGGTGGAGCGCTCCTCAAAGCTGCGCACCTGCACGCTCAGGCCCGCGCTTTGCAAGGCATGCACGGCCGCGTCGATAGGGCCGTTGCCCAGGCCCTGCAGGTGCACGGGCTGGCCCGCCACTTCCAGGTACAAATCAATGCCCTGCACATGGCCCTTGCCCGGGGCCCAGGCTGCGGTTTTTCCGGGCGCACTGGCTTCAAACAAGTTGTGGTCCACATAGCGCAGCTGGCTGCTGCCGCCCTGCAAATAGGTGGCCTCAAACAGCCTCCAGATGTCCTTGGCACTCATCTCGCCACCATGCGCATCGGTATAGCTTTGCACCTCGCCTGAAAACTCCACCTGCAGGCGCCGGGGCATGACCACGCCGTAGTCGGTCTCCATCAAATAGGCGATGCCGCCTTTGCCGCTTTGGCTGTTGACGCGGATCACCGAGTCGTAGCTGCGGCCCAGATCGGCCGGGTCTATGGGCATATAGGGCACGTCCCAAATCGTGTCGGGCTTTTGTGCGGCCAGGCCTTTTTTGATGGCGTCCTGGTGCGAGCCGCTGAAGGCGGTGAACACCAGGTCGCCCACATAGGGGTGGCGCGGGTGGATCGGCAGCTGGTTGCAGTACTCCACGGTGCGCGCCACGGCGTTGATGTCGGAAAAGTCCAGGCCCGGTGCCACGCCCTGGGTGTAGAGGTTCAGCGCCAAGGTGACGAGGTCCACATTGCCGGTGCGCTCGCCATTGCCAAACAGGCAGCCCTCCACGCGGTCGGCGCCGGCCAACAGGCCCAGCTCGGCGGCGGCCACGGCGGTGCCACGGTCGTTGTGCGGGTGCAGGCTCAGGATGACGCTGTCGCGCCGGGCCAGGTTGCGGTGCATCCATTCGATCTGGTCGGCATAGACGTTGGGTGTTGCCCCCTCCACCGTGGCTGGCAGGTTGAGAATGACTTTGTTGGCCGGTGTGGCACCCCATTCGGCGGTGACCGCATTGCAGATCTCCAGCGCAAATTCGGGCTCGGTGCTGCTGAAGACCTCGGGGCTGTACTCCAGCGTGAAGTCGGTCTCGGGCTGCTCGGCAGCGAGCTGCTTGATCAGGCGCACCGCCTGCAGGGCCATCTCCACAATCTCGGCCTTTTGCATGCCAAACACCACTTCGCGGAACACCGGAGCGGTGGCGTTGTAGACGTGCACAATGGCACGGCGCGCACCGCGCAGCGACTCCATTGTGCGGCGAATCAGGTGCTCGCGCGACTGCGTCAGCACCTCGATGGTGACGTCGGCCGGGATGTTGCCGCCCTCGATCAGCGTGCGCACAAAATCAAATTCGGTTTGCGAGGCGCTGGGGAAAGCCACCTCGATTTCCTTGAAACCGACCTGGCACAGGGTACGGAACATGCGCATCTTGCGCTCGCCATTCATGGGCTCAAACAGCGACTGGTTGCCGTCGCGCAGGTCGCTGCTCATCCAGATGGGGGCGGCCGTCAGGATGCGCGCGGGCCATTGGCGATCGCTGAGCTGTATGCCTGGGAAGGCGCGGTACTTGGTGGCGGGCTGGGCTAACACAGGGAACTCCTTGGGGCTGCATACGAAACCGTATGAGAAGTATGGTATGCCACCAAGCCGCGCAGACTATTGCCAATCAGCGCTT
>JAYVNF010000242.1:0-4934 GCA_043758575.1 Rhodoferax sp. | reverse complement strand
TTCAGGTAGCCCAGCAACTGCTGTGTGTTGCGCGGCAGGCTGGGCAGGCGCTGCACGGCGGCGGTGGCGGCCTCCAGTGTGGGGCGCGTCATTTTTTTGCACCCAGCAGGTAGGCCAGCACGGCGCTGCGCAGCGCCTGGTCGGCCAGCCCGGCACCACAGCGCCTAAAGCGCAGCAGGATGTCCTCGCGCAGCGCCTGCGTGGATGTGTCTATGGCGGGCCTTCCTTGCGCGCTGTCCGTTTCGGGCGGGTGGGGAATGTCATCAGGCATGCAGCAGCTCCAGGGGTATGAAAGCCAGCACCGTGCCCCGGTGCTGGCCGGCGCTGAGCAGGTGGCGCCCCACGATGCGCCAGTCGGCGCCACCTGCTTCACGGTAGGCCAGGGTAAAGGGCTCTGCGCTGTGCGGCGCCGGGAACTGCACTTGCAGCTCCATGCAGGCCTCCAGCCCCATGGTCAGGGCGTAAAAGGCCTCGTTGCGCAGCACCACCAGGCCACTCGGATCCAGGCCCACCACCGGCACGGGCAGCAGGAACAGGGTCTCCTGCGCGATCTGCAAAGCGGCCTGGCTGACCATGGCGGTATGCGACTGCTCATCCAGCAGCAGCGCCAGCGACTGCTTGTCCTTGTGCAAATTTTCATTCGCCGCGGCGATGTCCTGCAGCATGCGCTGGCGTGCATCGTTTTTTTCCTTGCGCCTGAAGGCTTCCTGTATGCCCTCCTTGAGCGTCCTCTCATCCCAGGGCTTGCTCATGAACTTGTAGATGGCGCCCTGGTTGATGGCGCGGGTGATGGACTCCATATCGGCATAGCCGGACAGCACAATGCGCACCGTGTTCGGATACAGCTCCTTGGTGCGGCGCAGGAATTCCTCGCCCGTCATCTCTGGCATGCGCTGGTCCGAGAGCACCACGTCCACATCGTTGGTGGCTAGCAGCTCCAGCCCTTGCGCACCCGAGCTGGCGCTCAGAATGCGGTAGTCTTCGCGGCGCAGCAGGCGTTTGAGTGCCAGCACAATGCTGTCCTCGTCATCCACCAGCAGCAAGGTGCGCTCCTTGGCCGGACGACCCAGCAGGTGGGCCGGAATGCGCCAGCCACTGGCCAGAAAAGCCGTGGCGCGCTCTGCCGGCAGCGGCTTGCTCAGGAAGTAGCCCTGCACTGTCTCGCATTGCTCGGCCACCAGGGTGGACAGCTGGGCCTCGGTCTCCACGCCCTCGGCCACCACCGCCATGCGCAGGCTGTGCGCCATGCCGATGATGGCGCGGGTGATGGAGGCATCGTTGGGGTCGGTGGTGATGTCCTGCACAAAGGAGCGGTCCACCTTGAGCGTGTCAATCGGCAGGCGCTTGAGGTAGGACAGGCTGGAGTAGCCGGTGCCAAAGTCGTCTATGGACAGGTGCACCCCCAGGTCCTTGAGCCGCTGCAGCAGGGCCTCGATCAGGTCCACATCGTGCATCAGCATGCTCTCGGTGAGCTCCAGTTCGAGCTGGCCCGCAGGCAGCTCCAGCTCGCTCAAGGTGCGGCGCACCTGCTCCGGAAAATCCGCATCGACCAGCTGGCGCATGGACAGATTCACCGCCATGCGCAGCTCGCTGTAGCCGGCATCGAGCCAGGCCTTGAGCTGCATGCAGGCGCTGCGCAGCACCCAGGCGCCCACGCTCTGGATCAGGCCGCTCTGTTCCAGCGCCGGCACAAACTCCACCGGCCCGACAATGCCGCGCGTGGGGTGGTTCCAGCGCAGCAGCGCCTCAAAGCCGGTTACCGCGCCGCTGCGACAGGAAGCCTTGGGCTGGTAGTACACCAGGAACTGCTGGTGCTCCAGGGCCAGCCGCAACTCGGCTTCCAGCAGCTCCTGCGCGGCGCTCATGGCGGGCTGTTTTTCTTGATCGCCAGCACCACGTTGACGCCGTCGCGCTGCTCGCGCTGGCGCAGCAGCGCAATCAGTTTGTCGGTCAGCACATGGTCTGCGCCCAGCAACACCAGGCCGTCGGCGGCGAACAGGTCGCGCGCCATGACCATGCCCGCCACCAGTTCCTTGGTGGTCAGTGACAGGCAGGGCACCTGGGTATCGGGCACCGCGTTCAGGGCGACTTGCAAAAACACGTCCACTACCTCGGGGTGGAACTGGGTGCCACGGCCCCGGGCCACCATGGCGGCGGCCTCGGTGGCGTTGAGCCGGACCTCGCTGATATTGCCGGCCTGCATGTCCAGATAGGCCTCGGCTACGATCAGGATGTGGGCTGCCAGGGGCAGCTGGGCGCCTTTGAGGCCATCCGGAAAACCCTGGCCATCAAAGCGCTCGTGGTGGGCGCGTATCAGCGCGGCCACGCCATGCATATCGTCCAGGGCCATCAGCGCCACCTCGCCCCAGCCCGGGTGGCGCTGGTAGAGCAGCATGTCTTCCTTGCCCAGGCGTCCCACAGGCCGCGCCAGGACGCTGTCGGTCAGGCCGATCTTTCCGATGTCGTGCAACAGGCCGGCGACAAAAATTTCCTGCTGCACCACCTCCGGCAATTGCATGTTGGCTGCCGTGCGCCGCGCCAGGTTGGCCAGCATGCGTGAGTGCCCGCTCAGATCGCCGCCGCGCAAATCCATCAGGTTGGAGAAGGCCTTGATGGAATTCAGATAGTTCTTTTTCAGCCGGGCATTGGCCGTATGCAGGTCCTCGGTGCGCTCCAGCACCTTGGATTCGAGTGCACTGTTGAGCAGCTGCAAGGCCTCGTTTTGCTGTCGCACCTGCAATTGCAGGCGCCGCTTGTCCTGCTCCAGCGCAATGCGCTCCAGCGCCCGGCGCACCGTCAGCAGCAGCTCGGCCTCGTCCCAGGGCTTGGTGATGTAGCGGTAGATCTCGCCATTGTTGATGGCATTGATGATGGAGGGAATATCCGCAAAGCCGGTGAGCAGCAGGCGCACCGTGTCCGGCCATTGCTGGCGCACCGTGTGCAGGAACGCGGCGCCATCCATCTCGGGCATGCGCATGTCCGATATCACCAGATGCACGGGCGTGCCCTGCAGTATCTGCAGGCCGGCGGCACCACTCTCGGCGGTCAGCACCTCGTAGCCTCGGCGCTTGAGCAGGCGGCGCAAGGTGGCCAGGATATTGACCTCATCGTCCACGCACAGAATGGTGTAGATCGGGGCTTCGCCGGCAGGCGCGGTGTCGGTCATGCTGGGGGCGCAGTCGCTGCAGTGGCGGCGGATTGCTTGATCGGCAGGCTCACCCGAAACCGCGTGCCCTTGTCCATCTCGGTGTGCACGGTGATGTTGCCATGGTGCTTTTGCACGATGCCGTAAGAGAGGGACAGGCCCAGCCCGGTGCCCTTGCCAACTGGCTTGGTGGTGTAGAAGGGGTCAAAGATGCGGGGCAGCACTTCTTTCGGGATGCCGCTGCCGGTGTCCTCGACCTCTATCCACACAGTGTCCTCTTCACGGCCAGTGCGGATGTGGATTTTCCCGCGCTCCGGGCCCATGGCGTGCGAGGCGTTCACCACCAGGTTCATGATGACCTGGTTGATCTGCGACTGCACACACTCCACCGCTGGAATCTGGCCGTACTCCTTGATGATGTCGGCGCGGTACTTGGTCTCGTTGTTCACCACGTTGAGGGTGGAATCGATGCCCTGGTGCAGATCGCTGGCGTGCCAGTCCGGGCGCGAGTCGATGTGTGAAAAGCTCTTCAAATCCTGCACAATTTTTCGGACGCGCTCTATGCCCTCGCGCGACTCTTTCATCAGCTCGGGCACATCCTTTTTCAGAAAATCGATTTCCAGCTTGTCGCGCAAACTGTGCAGGGCCGCCGTGGTGTGCGGGTCGTTGACGCCTGCCTCGAAGGCTTCATAGGCCAGCAGCATTTCGAACAGGCTGGCCTGGTATTCCTCCAGCATGCCGAAATTCGAAAAGATGTAGCCAATGGGGTTGTTGATCTCATGTGCCACACCGGCCGCCAATTGCCCGATGGAGGCCAGCTTCTCCGACTGCACCAGGTACTCCTGCGCCACCGACAGCTTTTCATTGAGCGTGTGCAGTTCGGAATTGCGCTTGAGCAGTTCCAGCTCCACCTGCTCGCGGCGCACCACGTCCTGCAGCAGGCGCTCATTGAGCTCGGCCAGCTCGGCCGTGCGCTGCTCCACCGTTTGCTCGATTTCAATCTGGGCCTTCATCAGGGCGGCCTCGGCAATGCGGCGCTCGGTGATGTCCTGCAGCGTCTCTATGGCCCCGACCAGCTCGCCCTTGGCATTGCGCAAGGGCGCTGCGGTAAAAAACAGCCAGCGCCCATTGGTGCCAAAGCTCTCGAAGAAGCCCTCGGCCTCGTAGGCATCCGGAATCACCGAGGAACGACGAAAGCGGTTCTGGTAAAAATCCGAAAGGATGTTTTCCATGGCGCCATCCACAATCAGGTCGGCCATCACCGGCCGCTCCACCCCATAAAACAATTTGCCCAGGCCACGCTTGCCAATCACATCGCTACCGGGCACCCCCAGCAGGGTGGCGCAGGCCTTGTTGTAGTGGGTGACGACGTGGTCGGTGTTTATGACCAGGGTGGCGATGGGACTGCCGTCAAAAAAATCGGCAGCGTTCAATTCCTGCAGCCCGTTACCTGCCAGGGCTTGTTGCAAACCGGTTGGATGTTGTGACTGCATTTGCTTTGGACTGTAACCCGAGCCATTGCCCAAAACATGCAAAAGCGGCTAACCGAGGGAATCTACCCCCCACTGCATTTTCAGTTGTGCTCTGAGAGTGGCGCGACGGCTGCCGCAGGCGAAGCAACAGCGTTGGGAGCTACCGGTTTTTTGCCCGTGAACCTGGCCGCCGCTTCGGCCAGCTTGCGCTTGCGTTCCAGGTTCTGCCGTTCGAGCTCCGCGTGGGTGCTCTTTTTCATGTGGGGGTCTTTGCCGAATACGCCTGCCATAGTTGTGTTTCCTTTGCTTCAGTCTAA
>JAYVNF010000241.1:0-4955 GCA_043758575.1 Rhodoferax sp. | reverse complement strand
TACGCGTGGATGTTGCAGACAACGGGCAAATCGGGGTGCACCAGGTGCATGCCCGCCATGCCGATGGGCAGGCCTATGACATCGTGCTGATGGACATGCAGATGCCGGTGATGGACGGCGTGAACGCCGCACGCCTGATCCGTGAGACTTTCAACGCCGAGACGCTGCCCATCGTGGCCATGACGGCCAATGTCATGCAGGCCGACAAGGAGCGCTGCATGGCGGCGGGCATGAACGGCTTTGTGAGTAAACCCATCAACCCGGAAGAGCTCTGGCGTAGTCTGGTAGCCTGGATCAAGCCGCGTCCCGGCCTGGGCCAGGCAGCAGCAGCGCCCCGACCGGCGGCGCTACCCGCAGACCCGCAGAACCTGGAGCCGGTGCTGGCCGCCCTGCGGGATATTGACGGTATGGACGTCAATCGAGGGCTGTACCTGTCCAACCACAACGCCGCGCCGTATGTGGCCATGCTGGGCAGGTTCGTGAAATCACAGGAGCATTGTGTAGACGCCATCCGCCAGGCCCTGGTCGATGCCGATAGCGCCAGCGCCGAGCGTCTGGCCCATACCCTCAAAGGGTTGTCGGCCAGCATAGGTGCGCAGCCACTGCACCTGTTGCTGGCCGAACTGGAGCAAGCCGTGCATGCAGGCGACACGGCCGCCATCACGCAGCTGCTGGAGCCGGCCGGCGCCCGCTTGCAGGCACTGGTGGCACGCTTGCGCGCCACGCCGGGCGTGGTTGCCGAGCGGACACGGCCTAGCCAAGAGGCCACGACGCCGGAGCAGCAGCGCAAAGTGCAAGCCGTGGTGCAGGAGCTGCGCCAATTATTGGAGCAGGACGACACCGAAGCGCAGGTGCTTTGGGACAGCCATGCGCGGGAGTTGCATGGCGCGTTGCCGCAGGCACTGCAACTGGAACAGGCCATCCAGAACTACGACTTCGAAGAGGCGCTGCGGCTCCTGCTTTGCGCGGCTTGAGACGCTGCCAGTCAGACGCGCTTGCCATGCGCATCCACCACCGCCTCGCTGGGCCGGCACAGGCGCGCACTCAAGGGGGTGAGCACCACCGGGCGGTTCATCAAAATCGGGTGCTGCACCATGCAGTCCAGCAGTTCCTGCAAGCGCGTTTTGTTCGGCGGTGTCTTGAGGTATTCAATGCGCCTGTTCCGGCTCAAGCCCGGTGACCAGACGGTGGCCCAGCTGGACGCCGTGTCCATGCGCCGCCTCGCCAAAGCTTGAGCAGTTCAAACCAGAGCACGCTGCACAGGCCCAGCGCCGCGGCGAGCAGCACATCGCCGGGCGGCAGCGGTGCAAACGCAAACAGGCCCGCCACCCAGGGCTGGTAGAGCGCAAGGCCCAATAGAGACAGCGTCACCGCTACCACCAGCCACAGCATGCGGTTGGGCACGCGCAGCGTGGCCCACAGCGAGGCGCTGCTGCTGCGGTTGGAAAAAATCAGCGCCAGATTGCCCATCACCAGGGTGACAAAGGTAAAGGCGCGCGCTGCCGGCTCCGCCAGCCAGAGCGCGCTCCAGGCATAGGCCCCCAGTACCACCAGCAAGCCGCCCAGGCCTTGCAACAAGGCCCAGGCCAGGGTGCGCCCGGCAAACAGCGGCGCCTGCGGTTTGCGCGGGGGGCGCTGCATCACATCGCGCTCGGAGGGTTCGTTTTCAAACACCAGCGAGCAGGCCGGGTCGATCACCAGTTCCAGAAATGCGATGTGCAGCGGATACAGCAGGGTCGGCCAGCCCAGGAGCACCGGCAGCAGGGCCGCCCCGGCAATCGGCACATGCACCGCCAGGATGTAGGACATGGACTTGCGCAGGTTGTCAAAAATGCGCCGACCCAGGCGCACGGCGCCCACGATGGAGGCAAAGTTGTCGTCCAGCAGCACCAGGGAGGCGGCCTCGCGCGCCACATCGGTGCCACGCGCGCCCATGGCCACGCCCACATGTGCGGCCTTCAGGGCCGGTGCATCGTTGACGCCGTCACCGGTCATGGCCACGATCTCGCCGTTGGCCTTCAGGGCCTGCACAATGCGCAGCTTTTGCTGCGGCGCGATGCGCGCACACACCGACACCGTCTGCATACGCTGCTGCAGCTGGGCGTCGGTCAAGCCGTCCATGTCGCTGCCGTTCAAGACCTGGTCCGCGCGGCCTGCGTCGAGTTGGGCGGCACGGGCAATGGCCTGCGCGGTTGCGGAATAGTCGCCAGTAATCATCACCACGCGTATGCCGGCCGCGCGGCATTGCTGCACCGCCTCGGGGATGCCCATGCGCAGGGGGTCGGCCAGACCCAGCAGACCCACAAACTCAAATTCAAAGTCGTGGGCAATCGCCGGCCAGTCGTCACCGGCAAAGCGCGCCTGCGCCACGCCCAGCACACGCAGGCCCTGCGCCGCCATGGTGTCCACGGCGGCGTTCAGACGGGCCTGGCGGGCTGCATCCAGGTGACACAGATCGAAGATGGCTTCGGGTGCGCCCTTGGCCGCCACGCTGTGCATGCCGCTGGCGCCGCGCACATCGGCGGCGCGCCAGACATGCGACATGGCGCGCAGCTCGGGTGTGAGCGCATATTCCTGCACCAGGCTCCAGTCCCGGTGCAGGTGCTCGGTGCCCTGCAAAAAGTGCTGGCCCAGGCGGTGAAAGGCCTTTTCCATGGGGTCATAGGGGTCGGTCACGCTGGCCAGAATCGAGTACTCCACCAGCGTGTGAAAGGCCTCTGGCAATTCCGCACTGGCCTCGTAGGCGATGGCCAGGCTGGCACCGGCCGCATTGGCGTCATCGCATGTGTCGCCGTTGTCGGGCACATACAGCTGCACCACTGTCATGCGGTTTTCGGTCAGGGTGCCGGTCTTGTCGGCACACAGCACCGAGGTGGCGCCCAGGGTTTCGATGGCCGCCAGGCGCCGCGTCAGCACCTGCTGGCGCGCCAGGCGCCAGGCGCCCAGCGCCGGAATCACCGTCAGCACCACGCTGAACTCCTGCGGCAGCAAGGCCATGGCCAGGGCAATGCCGGCCAGCACGGCGGCCAGCCAGTCGCCGCGCAGCAGACCATAGGCGGCCACCAGGAACAGGCTGGCGCCCAGCGCAACCAAGGCCAGCAGTTTGACCAGATGGGCCATCTGCAGCTTCAGCGGCGAGGCCTCATGGCCCAGCGATGCCAGTGCGCTGCCGATGCGGCCGATCTCGGTGTGCGCGCCGGTGGCGCTCACGCGTGCTGTGCCGTGTCCAGCGATCAGTAGCGTGCCGGAATACAAGCGGGACTGTGCCTCGCCCGCTGCATCCTGTGCGTCCTGGGCCAGTGGCTGCTTGTCCACCGCCACGGCCTCGCCGGTCAGCAGCGATTCATCCACCTGCACGCCATTGCCCTGCAACAGCACGGCGTCGGCGGGAATGCGGTCGCCCTCGGCCAGCACCAGCACATCGCCGCGCACCACTTCGACACCGGCGATGCGCAGGCGCGCGCCATCGCGCAGCACCAGGGCGCGCGGGCTGCTGAGCTGGCGCAAGGCGGCCAGGGCGTTTTCGGTGCGGCCCTCCTGGTACAGCGTGAGTGCCAGCACCACCAGCACCAGGCCCAGCAGCACCGCACCCTCCTGCACATCGCCCAAGGCCAGGTAGAGCACAGCGGCGCCCAGCAGCAGCGCAAACATGGGGTCCTGCAAGGTCTCCCAGACGATGCCGCGCAGGCCACGCGGCTGGTCACCGGGCAGGTGGTTGGGGCCGTCCTGCTGCAGGCGCGCTTGAGCCTCTGTTGCACTCAGACCGGGTTGGGGTTTGGCCTGGTTGGCCGTGTTGTCGGAATTCATATGCGTTCTATCGGCTGCCCAATCACTCAGGACCACTCGACCACGGCCGACAACATATAGCCCGAGCCGTAGACGGTTTTGATGATTTTCGGTTGCTGCGCATCGGCTTCCAGTTTGCGCCGCAGGCGTGAAATACGCACGTCGATGCTGCGGTCCAGGGGCGAGATGTCGCGCTGGCCGAACAATTGTTCGCGCGTCAGTATCTGGTTGGGCCGCTCCAGAAAGGCGCGCAGCACCTGGGCCTCGGCATTGCCGAGCAGGTGGTCTTGCCCATCCGGTGCGCGCAGCTGGTTGGCCCCGCAATCCAGCGTCCAGCCCAGAAAGTGGGCAAAGCGGTGCTGCTTCACCGCACCGCCGCCGCCGGTGGCAGCGCGGCGCCGCAAAATGCTGCGCACACGCGCCACCAGCTCACGCGGCTCGAAGGGTTTGACGACATAGTCATCCGCCCCCAGCTCCAGCCCCATGACGCGGTCTATGGTGTGGCCCCGCCCGGTCACCACCAGCAGGCCGCAGTTGCTCAGGCGCCCGATGTGGGACATCAGTTCAATGCCATCCATATCGGGCAAGCCCAGATCGACAATGCACAAATCCGGGCGCTCGCTTTGCAGGCGCCGGATGACGGCCGCCGCGGTGCCAAACAGCTCCACATGGAAGTCGAATTCGTTCAGGATGCGCTGCAGCACCTGGGCCACGCTGCTGTCGTCTTCCACGACATAGACCAGTGGCTTGTGCAGACTGCGCGCGGAGGAAGACGCGGGTGTGGCCATCATCGCGCCCTGCTCTGTTGCAAGGCGGCCGCCAGCTCGGCCTTGGTAAACGGTTTGGACAGCAGCGGAACGCTCAAGGGTGCATCGGTCTCCGGCGCAAAGCCACTCATCAGCACCACCTGGGGTATATCGCCACGCGCCAGGGCCTGGCGCGCCACCTCGCGCCCGTCGACACCGCCAGGCATGGCAATGTCGGACACCAGGGCGCCTATGTCGGGCACGCATTGCAGCAGGTCCAGTGCCTCCACACCGTTTTCGGCTTCCAGCACCGCATAACCCAAGGCCAGCAAATGGCGGCGCACCAGTTGGCGCACGGCCGCATCGTCTTCCACCAGCAGACACAAACCCTGCGTGGCCGACGTCGCTTGGTCCGCTCCTTGC
>JAYVNF010000240.1:0-4963 GCA_043758575.1 Rhodoferax sp. | reverse complement strand
CCCATAGGAGAGGGAACATCAGGAAATTTACCTGAAATTTCAGGCCTTGACCTTTACACAGCACTTGGACGTATGTCGGGCATGCGGGCACTTTATGCACGCACAGCCACCGCCTTCGTCAAGATCATGGACACGGCAGTCCCCGAACTGCGGCAGTTCTTGCAATCCGGTGACAAACAGATGGTAGTCATGCGCCTACACACCCTGAAAGGCAATGCAGGTACCCTGGGGGCAACCGAGTTGGCCGCGATGGCGGCAAAGCTTGAAGGCGGGTGTAAAAAAGGTGAAGATATGACCGATTGTTGGCAAGATCTTGCGCAATTTGAAGTTCTAATTCAATCGACCCAAGAGAAATTGAGGAAGGCGATTGCGCTGCTGGGCTCAAGCGCAGAGCCTAGGCTTGTTTCAGCATCCAACAAATTGGATACCGCCGCAGCCCTAGACGCCTTGCGTAAGATCACTGCACTCGCCGCGGCGTCGGATTTGGACGCGCTTCAATGTTTTGCGGAGCGGCGTCAGGCCTTGGAAGCTTTGCCCGAGGAATTTGTAGATCGCCTGGATAAGTCACTACAGGATCTCGATTTGGAAACCGCCTATGCCATTGGCATTGAAATGCTTGTTCAGTTGCCTGAGCCCTCAGCGCAAGAAAACTTGCAAATTCAATAGCCAACCAACGCAATCCACCTTTACGCGCATGGAAATATTGAAATGAAAACTCGCAAGACATCATTCCTGAGCCGTTTGTTCAATGGCGCGGCCAAGGAACAACGTATCGCCGAACTCGAAGCCGAGCTCAAAGTCCGCACGGACATCATGAACCTGACCAGCATTGTGTCGGAGGCGGACAAGAAGGGCGACATCCTCGGCATCAACGACAAGTTCGTTGAGGTGTCCAAATACAGCAGCAAGGAGCTGCTGGGCCAGCCGCACAGCACCACCCGCCACCCGGACATGCCTAAGGAGGTCTTCCGGCAGATGTGGGCCACGATCGGGCGCGGGCAGATGTTTCGCGGGATCATAAAGAACCGCGCCAAGGACGGCACGCCCTACTATGTCGACGCCGTGGTGGCGCCCATTCTGGGCGACAACGGCAAGCCCATGAAGTACCTGGGCGTGCGCTACGACATCACCGAGGCCGAGACCGAGCGGCAGAACGCGCGCGCCATCCTCAAGGCTATTGACGCTTCCTACGCATATGTCGAGTTTGATCTGGGTGGCCATGTGCTGACGGCCAATGCAAACTTCCTGCAGACCATGGGTTACCAGTTGCCCGAAATCCAGGGCAAGCACCACCGCTTGTTCTGCAGCGCGGAGACCGTTGCGGCACCCTCCTACCAGCAGTTCTGGGCCGATCTGAACCAGGGCAAGGCACAGAGCGAGGCCTACCGGCGCGTGGGCAAGGGCGGCAAGGAAGTCTTTCTGCAGGCCGTGTATGCCCCGGTGACGGATGAGATGGGTCGGGTGATGAAGATCGTCAAGATCGCCACCGACGTCACGGCCGAGGTCACGGCCGCCAATATGCTCAAAACCGCCGTAGAGCAGGCCAACCGCGTCACCGGTGCCGCCCATGCGGGCGATCTGAGCCAGCGTATACCCATGCAGGGTCTGAACGGACCCATCGAATCCCTGTGCGCGGGCGTGAACGCTTTGCTGGACGCAACCGCCGGCATTTTTGCTGAT
This sequence comes from Rhodoferax sp., assembly GCA_043758575.1. Taxonomy (GTDB): domain Bacteria; phylum Pseudomonadota; class Gammaproteobacteria; order Burkholderiales; family Burkholderiaceae_C; genus Allorhodoferax. The sequence continues at coordinate 3,283 of JAYVNF010000240.1, read as the reverse complement.
GTGGCGCGCGTCATGGGTGCTTTGTCGGAAGGCGATCTGAACCAGCGCATCACGCGCGATTACGTGGGCAGCTTTGGCGATCTCCAGCGCGATGCCAATGCCACCAGCGAAAAGCTCGGCGCCGTGGTGGAAGACATGGCGCGCATGTTCGCGGGCCTGGCCCGCGGCAACCTGAGCCAGCGCATTACGCGTGACATGCAGGGCGCGTTCAATCAGGTCAAAGAGGACGCCAACGCAAGCTGTGAAAAGCTGGCCGAAGTTATTGACCAGTTTCGTTCAGCGTCTGACGCTCTGACCGGTGCAGCCAATCAGGTCAGCGCCACGGCCCAGTCCCTGTCTCAGGCGGCCAGCGAACAGGCGGCCAGCGTTGAGCAGACCACAGCCTCCATCGACGTAATGTCGGCCTCGATCGGGCAAAACCGGGACAATGCCCATGTAACAGACAATATGGCTACGAAAGCCAGCCAGGAGGCTGCGGATGGTGGAAACGCGGTCAGCCAAACCGTGATCGCAATGAAGCAGATTGCTTCCAAGATCGGCATCATCGATGACATTGCCTATCAGACCAATCTGCTGGCCCTCAATGCCGCAATCGAAGCTGCGCGCGCCGGTGAACACGGCAAGGGCTTTGCCGTGGTGGCCACCGAGGTGCGCAAACTAGCTGAGCGCAGCCAGCAGGCGGCCAAAGAAATCGGCGATCTGGCCGGCGACAGCGTGGTCACCGCGGAACGTGCCGGCCGGCTGCTTGAAGCCATCGTGCCAAGCATCCAGAAGACCAGTGAGCTGGTGCAAGATATTGCCGCCGCAAGTACTGAGCAAAGCGAATCGGTGGTGCAGATTGGTGGTGCATTAATGATGTAGAAATGGAATTACCCGTACATCAAGGTGGCCGGTCAGTGGAAATATCTGTACCGCGCAGTCGACAAGGCAGGCGATACGGTGGACTTCTTGCTCACTGCTAGGCGGGACTTGACAGCGGCACGGCGCTATCTGGAGCGCGCCATAAACTTGCATGGGTTGCCTGACAAGATAACCATCGACAAAAGCGGCGCCAACACTGCTGCGATCAAAAGCGCAAATGAAGATGCCTGTCTGGATATTGAGCTGCGGCAATCCAAATATTTGAACAATCTCATCGAACAGGACCACCGGGCAGTGAAAAAGATCACCAACCCGATGCTGGGGTTCAAGTCCTTCTGGCCCGGCTGCCACTAACGCGACACAACCCATTAGAGTGTGGGCAGGCGGTGTTCGCGGAACATCTCGCGCAGCTTGTGCTTGAGCATCTTGCCGGTGGCGCCCAGGGGAATGGCATCGACAAAGATTACATCATCGGGCGTCCACCACTTGGCAATCTTGCCGTCAAAGTAGGCCAGTAGTTCTTCGCGTGTCAGGCTGAGTCCGGGCTTGAGCACCACCAGCAGCAAAGGCCGCTCATCCCACTTGGGGTGGTAGGCGGCAATACAGGCGGCCATGGCCACTGCCGGATGGCCCATGGCGATGTTTTCGATGTCGATCGAGCCAATCCATTCACCACCGGACTTGATGACGTCCTTGGCCCGATCGGTGATCTGCATAAAGCCGTCGACATCAATGGTGGCCACGTCGCCGGTGGGGAACCAGCCGTCCACCAGCGGGTTGCCGCCCTCACTCTTGAAGTATTCCTGCACGATCCAGGGCCCGCGCACCAGCAACTCGCCACTGGCTTTGCCGTCCCAGGGCAGCTCGCGTCCACTGTCGCCCACAATCTTCATGTCCACGCCAAACACCACGCGACCCTGCTTGGACTGCACGGCCTCCTGCTCGGCTTTGCCCAGCGCCAGGTGCACCGGCTTGAAGCTGCACACCGTGCCCACCGGGCTGAGTTCGGTCATGCCCCAGGCGTGCAGCACATGCACGTTGAACTTGTCCTGGAAGGCTTTCATCATGGCCGGCGGACAGGCTGCGCCGCCTATGATGGTGCGGCGCATGCTGCTGAACTGCAAGCCGTTGGCCTCCACATAGCTGAGCAGACCTTGCCAAACGGTGGGCACGCCGGCCGAGAGCGTCACCTTTTCGGCCTCGAATAGTTCATGCAGGGACTTGCCGTCCAGCGCCGGTCCCGGAAACACCAGCTTGGCGCCCACCATGCAGGCCACATAGGGCAGGCCCCAGGCGTTGACGTGGAACATGGGCACCACCGGCAAGATGACGTCTGCAGCACCACAGTTCAGGGCATCGGGCAGGGACGCCGCATAGGTGTGCAGCACGGTGGAGCGCTGGCTGTAAAGTACGCCCTTGGGGTTGCCGGTGGTGCCGCTGGTGTAGCACAGGCTGGAGGCGGCGTTTTCATCCAGTGCTGGCCAGGTGAACTGGTCGGTCTGCGCTTGCAGCAGTTCCTCGTAGCACAGCAGGTTGGGCAGCTTGGTCACCGGCATATGTGCGCGGTCGGTCATGGCGACAAAGGTCTTGCAGGTTTTGACCCGGTCCACCACGGCCTCCACCAAGGGCAAGAAGGTCAGGTCGAAAAACAAGATATCGTCTTCGGCGTGGTCCATGATGTAGGTCAGCTGGTCGGCATGCAGACGCGGGTTGAGCGTGTGCAGCACCGCGCCGCTGCCCGACACTGCGTAGTAAAGCTCCATATGCCGGTAGCCATTCCAGGCCAGGGTGGCGATGCGCGCACCGGGCTTGGCACCCAGGGCCTGCAAGGCATTGGCCATCTGGCGTGCGCGCTGAGCCAGGTCCTTGAAGGTATAGCGGTGGATGTCGCCCTCGACGCGGCGCGACACTACCTCCTGTGCGCCATGGTGGCGCTCGGCGTGGACCAGCAGATTGGAGATCAGCAGCGACTGCTGCATCATGAGACCGTTCATGGCAATGCTCTTTTTAAAGGGATGGGAAGGAATAAAAAAGGGGAAGAGGGCAGACCTCTTCCCCTGGGGGCACAGTGCGCTTTGCTAAGAGGCTTTTAGAACCTGAGTCCGGCGGCAATCATCAGGTTGCCCTTGTCCACGGCCAGGTTGTAGGCACCACCGGTAATGCTGGTGTAGGCCACATCCATGTAGTAGTCCTTGCCCCACTCCACTTTGAGGCTGGGGCGCAGCACCAGGCGACCTTGCGAGTAGGTGCCGTCGTACGAGTAGCCGCTGATGTCCGATGCCATATAGAGCGCTGGCGTCAGTGTGGCCGCGCCCATGGCGTTGGGGTAGCGTGCCGACACATTCAAACGCACGCCGACGGCATCGGTGGTGACAAAACCATCGGTGGTGCAGGTCTTGCCGGGCACGCCCAAGGACATGCC
>JAYVNF010000239.1:0-4974 GCA_043758575.1 Rhodoferax sp. | reverse complement strand
GGCCTCGCACCATTGCACGCCTTGCTCCAGGGTTTTTGCCAGCACCACCAGGTGATCGATTTGGGTTTTCATGGGCTGACCATACCACCGGGCACCGGCGGCAAAACGCTCAGGGCAGGCGGGCGTCGCCGATGCGCGCCGCAATCACGCTGGCCCGTCCACTCAGGTAGGGCGAGTTGGGTGTTTTCTCAAAGTATTTGGGGCGCGGCAGCATCACCACCAGGCGCGCAGCCTCATAGGCGCTGAGCTTGGCTGCGGGTTTGCGAAAGTAGTGCTGGGCGGCGGCCTCGGCGCCAAACACGCCTTCGCCCCATTCCACGCTGTTGAGGTAGATCTCCAGAATGCGCTGCTTGCTCAGCAGTGCCTCCAGGGCAAAGGTCAGCACAAACTCCTGTGCCTTGCGCAGCAGGGTGCGCTCGCCCGAGAGAAACAGGTTCTTGGCCAGTTGCTGGGTGATGGTGGAGCCGCCCACCACCTTGGGCGGCTTGCTGGTGCCTTTTTGTTCGGCGCGTTGCTCGGCTTTGGCGTTTTTGCCCCAGGCTTTTTCCAGGGCGTTCCAGTCCACGCCGTCATGGCTGCTGAAGCCGTCGTCTTCGGACGCGATCACGGCGCGCTTGAGGTTGTCGGGTAGTTGGCTGTAGGCCATCCATTGCTGGGCCCAGGGCAGCTTGCCGGTGTCGTGGGCAATGCGCCAGGCCTCCGAGCGCTGAAAGGCCGTGGACTGCGGGTCGAGCATGGTCATCAGCGCAATGTGGCCGACAAAGTAGAGCTGAAGGCACATCAGTGCCAGGGCGCACAGGCCCAGCCAACGCCAGAGTGCTCTCATCGGGTGATGCTGACCTTGGCCGCGTCGTCGCGCGTGAAGCGAAAGCGCGACACCACCAGGATCTGGTCGGCCTGCTTGCGCATGGCCTGGGTGAAAGGCCCAAAGGGGCCGGCGGTGCGGGCGATTGCCGCAGCGCGGCGGTCCAGCACGGGATTGCCCGAGCTGGCCACGACTTCGGTGCCCAGCACATGGCCATCGAAGTTGACGGTGACGATCATGGTCAGGTCGCCATAGAGTTTTTTTCCATTGGCGGCGGGAAAGTTTTCCGTGCCCCGGTCTTCAATGGTGTGGCGCAGGCTGTCGTAGTAGGCGGCATAGACCTCTTCGCGCGTGGACGGGCTGATGTAGCGCTTCTTGGGGCGCGAGTTCTCGCTGTTGATGCGCCGCTCGATTTCGGCCAGCAGCTTGGCCAGTTGCTGGCGCTTTTCCTCGCGCTGGCTTTGCTCGGATTTGTTGGCCAGCTCCTTGGGCGTGGGTGGCGGCAGGCTGGCAATTTGCTGCTTGAGGTTGGACAGCAGCACGCTTTGCTGGTCTTGCAGGTTCTGCAGCTTGTTGGCGCTGACGGTTTCCTGGGTCTCGCCGCTGTCGCTCAGCTCGGAAGGGGGCAGCGGGCTGGTGGCACGGCCACTTTCGGCGTCGCCTCCACCGGCCAGCGAGGCCTGGGCGATCGCTTTGGCGTTCTCGGATTTTTCGTTGCTGCGGGCGTTGACCAGGATGACTTCCAGCGGTGTGTCCTGGAATACCCGGTTAAAGGATTCCGGGTCCACAAAGCGCACTGAAAGCAGCACACCATGCACCGCGATGGATGCACCCAGGGCAAGCTGCAGTGTGCTGTATTTTGTGAGAATCACTAGGCCGGATTATCGTTGGAGACTTCCGGGTTGTCGCTCACATCTACTGCAATGGCAATCGGGCCGGCCACTTCTTCGTCGTCCTCGGGCTCTTCCTGGGCCTGCTCGGCGCTTTCCTGCAACGGCGCATCCAGCCGCTCAATCACCGTGCCATGCACGTCCAGTGTGATCAGGTCCACCTCGCCCAGGCGCACGCGTACCTTGGCTGCACGCGGCAGGCCTTGCGCACCCATGACGGGCAGCACCAGGGGCAAGTCCTCGGCCCGCACCAGGTTTTCCTTGAACAGGCTGGCCACCAGCTCGGTGACCTTGTTCTGCTGCAGGTAGCGCAGGGTCCAGAAGCGCTCCATGGCGCCCTGGTAACCGTTGTAGGCGCTGTAGGCAGTATCAAAAGCCGAGATGATGGAAAACAGCTCAGCGTCTTTGGGCTTGAAGGGCGCCACCAGGGCCGCCGTCTTGCCGTGGCGTGCGCAGGCGATAATTTGCCACTGGTTCACCAGGTCGGTGTAGCGGCGTAGCGGTGAGGTACTCCAGGCGTAGCACTTCACACCGATGCCAGCATGCGGCGCGGCCTTGGTGCCCATGCGCACCTTCACGCCCGGTGCGAGAGACGCCTGGCTGCGGTAGATGCCGGGCACGCCCATCTCGGCCATCCAGCTGCCCCAGGTGCTGTTGGCCAGAATCATGGCCTCGGCCACGATCAGGTCCAGCGGCGCGCCGCGCATGCGGGTGCTGATTTCCACCACTTCGTCGCCAAGGGGCTCGGTGCCGGCCAGGGCCGGGTCGGTGCGGCGCAGGCGGAAGTTGTAGTCGGGCCGGTTAAAGGTTTCGGGTTTGCCGCGCACCACTTCGCGCTTGGCCTTGAGGTCTTTGGCCAGGCGGTGCAAAAAGGCCAGCTGCGTGCGCAAGCCGGTCAGGGCCTGGGGCTCTTCGGAATGGTTAAAGGCCGGGTCTTGCAGCCAGGGTTCGGTGACCACGGCATCGAGCTGGTCGTGGCGCAGGTTGTGGGCTATGGGCACCAGCTCCAGCTTGGTCTCGCTGTTTTGAATCTCCAGCGTGGCCTCATCCAGCGTGACATAGAGTGAGACGGCAGGGCAGTTGTGTCCGGCCTGCAGGGTGTAGCTCTGCACCACCTCGTCGGGCAGCATGGTGACCTTGTAGCCCGGCATGTAGACGGTGGACAGGCGGGCGCGCCCCAACACATCGACCGGGCTGCCCGGCAGCACCGCCAGGCCGGGGGCGGCGATGTGGATGCCCAGGGTCACCGTGCCACTGCCTAGACCTTGTACGGACAGGGCGTCGTCAATTTCGGTGGTCTGCGAGTCGTCAATGGAAAACGCCTGGGCCACAGACAGGGGCAGGGCGTCGGCAATCGGCGGTGCCGTGACAGCGGGGAAGCCGGTGCCCTTGGGGAAGTTTTCCAAGAGAAAACGCTTCCAGTGGAACAGATAGTGCGAGTGGATGGCACCGGCCTTTTGCAGCAATTCGAGCGGCGCGGTGTGGGTGGCGCGCGAGGCGTCCACCACGGCCTTGTATTCGGGGGCGTTCTTGTCGGGCTTGAACAGAATTTTGTAGAGCTGCTCCTTGATGGCATCCGGGCAACGACCCTCGGCCAGTTCCTGGGCCCACAGGGTGATCTGCTCGGCCAGCAGGCGTTTTTTCTCAATGGCGGCCAGGGCCTGGGCAATGATCTCGGCCGGAGCGCGCTTGAAGCGGCCCTTGCCGGCGCGGCGGAAGTAGTGCGGCGCTTCGAACAGCTTGTAGAGCATGCCGGCCTGTTGGTCCTGGGTGGCGTTGTCCGAAAAGTAGTCGCGCGCCAGGTCGGCAAAGCCGAACTCGTCTTCGGGCGCAAATTCCCAGGCCATCTCCAGCTCAATGCTGTGCGCCATGGCTTGCGCTGCCTGCACAAAGGCCTGCGGCGCTGGCTTCTCGAAGCGGATCAGCATATTGCTGCTCTTGACCTTGACGCGTTTGCCGCTGTCCAACTCCACCTGCGCAGAGGACTCGGCCTCCGACAGCACCCGACCGGCCATGAATTTTCCGGCTTCTTCAAACAATAAAAACATGGGGGGATTGTCCCTAATTTGGCGCGGCGCCTTTTTAGCGGGCAGCTCCGGCTGCGCCGGTGTGCCGCGCGGGTGGTGATGCAGGCTGGCTTATAGGCAGTTCAAGTGCCGCACAATGGCCGGCAGGTGGTCCGCAAAGTCGCTGATGGCGTGGTCGCCGCCTTCGAGCAGCAGCACCTCGCTGGCGGCGTAGCGGGCCTGCATCTCGCACCAGTCCAGCACCTCGTCCCCCTTGGCGATGATGGCCAGGTAGTTGTGCGCCTGGCGCAGGGGGCCGCAGTCCAGCGCGCGCAACTCCTGCACGTACTCCGCCTTGAAGTAAAACTCCTCATCGGGCGCATGCCACTGGGTTTGCGAGCCGATGTACTTTTCCAGGTCCCGTGCCGGGAAGACGGCAGGGTTGAGCAGCACGGCGCGACAGGCGCGCTGTTCGGCTACCCAAGTGGCATAAAAGCCGCCCAGCGAGGAGCCCACCACCGCCATGCTCTCAGACGGCCAATCCGCCGTAGCCTGGGCCAGCAGGTCCACCGCCGCCTGCGGCGAGGGCGGCAGTTGCGGGCACAACCAGACCACGTCGGGGTGGTGCTGGGCCATGTGTTGCGCCATCAGCCGGGCCTTGGCCGATTGCGGCGAGGAGCGAAAGCCGTGCAGGTAAAGCAGGTGGGTGGTGGCGTGGGGTGCGGTCATAGAAGGATAATTGTGCCCTTATGGCTTCCCCCTTTTACCAACCCTCGCTGCGCCAGCGCATTGCGCCCTGGTTTGCCGGCTTTGACGGCCCGCTGGCCTTTGCCGTGTTTTTGCTGGCCTGCGGCGGCATGCTGACCATGTATTCCTCCGGCTGGGACCACGGTACCCGCTTTGAGGACCATGCCCGCAATATGCTGATAGCCGCCGGCATCATGTTTGTGGTGGCGCAGATCCCGCCACAGCGCTTGATGGCCTTGGCCGTGCCGCTGTATACCCTGGGGGTGGCCCTGTTGATTGCCGTGGCGGTCTTTGGCGTCACCAAGAAGGGCGCCAAGCGCTGGCTGAATGTGGGTGTGACGATTCAGCCCAGCGAGGTGCTCAAAATTGCCATGCCGCTGATGCTGGCCTGGTGGTTCCAGAAGCGCGAGGGCCAGTTGCGTCCGCTGGACTTCTTTGTCGCCACGCTGCTGTTGGCCATGCCGGTGGCGCTGATCATCAAGCAGCCGGACCTGGGCACGGCACTCTTGATTCTGGCGGCCGGCAT
>JAYVNF010000238.1:0-4975 GCA_043758575.1 Rhodoferax sp. | reverse complement strand
CCGTTACGGCCGCCGCCATGCCGGCCCAGCCGCCACCCACCACCGCCAGCTTCAGGGCCTTCACAGGCGGCCCAGGGCTTGTACCTTCCAGGCCAGCCAGAGCTTGCGCACCGGTGTGAGCTTGGTGCGCTGGTGCAGCACCTGGAACTGGTCGGCCTCGATCTCGCGCAGCAGGGTGCGGTAAATGCTGGCCATCATCAGGCCGGGTTTTTGCGCGCGCCGGTCGGCCGCTGGTAGCAGGGCCAGGGCCTGGTCATACAGGCCGTGGGCGCGCTGGGCCTGGAATTGCATCAGGGCGGTGAAGCGCTCGGAGTAAGCGCGCTTGAGAATCTCGTGCGCTTTCACGTCAAACTGCTGCAGCTCGCTGACCGGCAGGTAGATGCGTCCGCGCAGCGCGTCTTCGCCGACGTCACGGATGATGTTGGTGAGCTGCAGCGCCTGCCCCAGGGTATGGGCGTATGCGGTGGTGGCGGGCTCGGTCTGGCCAAAAATGCGGGCCGCCACCTCGCCCACCACGCCGGCCACCAGATGGCAGTAGCGTTGCAGGTTGGGGTAGTCCAGGTAGCGGGTTTGTTCCAGGTCCATCTGGCAGCCGTCGATCACGGCCTGCAGGTGGCGTGCCTCGATGCCGTAAACCTGGGTGTGCGGCAGCAGGGCCTTCAGCACCGGGTGGCTGGGCTGTCCGGCAAAGGCCTGCGCCACTTCGCCCTTCCACCAGGCCAGCTTGGTGGCGGCCACGCCGGCGTCCACCATCTCGTCCACCACATCGTCCACTTCGCGGCAAAAAGCATAGAAGGCGGTGATGGCGGCGCGCCGGGGTGCGGGCAGAAACAGAAAGGCGTAGTAAAAGCTGCTGCCGGAGGCCACAGCCTTCTGCTGTACGTATTGTTCGGGGGTCATGCGGCTATTGTCCCATTGGCATGTGCAGCGTTTGAAATCACATCCACAGCGCGCGCCAGGCCATAACGCCGAAATCCCAGGCGCGCAGGGTGGGGCGCCGGCGCAGGGTGGCGTAGTGCAGGGTTTCGATCCGGTCCAGGATGCGCAGGCCGCCTTGCACCACCAGGCGCAGCTCCCAGCCGGCGCGCCCCGGCACGGCATGCACCAGCGGTGCGCCCAGCGCCATGCTGGCGCGGGCCTGTGCCACACAGTCTGCAACCATGCGGGTGACCGCAGGCGTCTGGCGCAGGGCCAGCAGATCGGCATCAGCCACCTGGTGCGCTGCCTTGGCGCTGGCGATGAAATAAAAGCGCCCACGCGGGATGTCCACGCTGGCGTCCTGCCAGAAATTGATGAGCTGCAAGGCGGTGCAAATTGCGTCGCTTTGCTGCAGGGACTGGGCATCTTTCACACTGTACAAATGCAGCAGCAACCGCCCGACCGGGTTGGCGGAGCGGCGGCAGTAGTCGCGCAGTTCGGCCTCGTCGGCGTAGCCGACGCCATCGCGGGTTTTCTCGATGTCCTGCACAAAGGCGTCCAGCAGGTCGTGCAGCAGGGGCAGCGGCAAGCCGTGGCGGGCTATGGCCTGGGCCATGGCGGCAAACACACCAGCCCAGCGCGGGTCGGCTGGCGCCTGCTTCTGTGCGGCCCGCTGCAGTTCCCGTCGGTAGGCGGCCAGGGTTTGCAGGCGCTGGTCGGCGGTGTCGTCGCCCTCGTCGGCAATGTCATCAGCGTTGCGGGCGAAATGGTAAATCGCCGCAATCGGTGGACGCAGGTGGGCCGGGCACAGGATGGAGGCCACCGGAAAGTTTTCGTAGTGTCCGATGCGGGTGTCGGAGGGGGTGCGGGTCATGCCCCGATTTTGCCCTGCGGCTTGACAGGCCCGGAGCCTTGCAATAAATTACTAACCTGCTGGTCAGTAATAGACAGCAGTCCTCTATCCATTTCTCACTTTGCAGGTTGTCCCATGCATTTCAAGCCCTTGTCTCTTGGCGTATTGCTGTTTGCAGCACTAGGCATTTTGTCTGCCTGTTCCAAGGCGGTGCCGGCCGAGGAGCCGGTGCGCGCGGTCAAGGTGCTGACTGTGGGGGCCGACACCCAGCATGCCAACGCCGAGTACGCCGGCGAGGTGCAGGCCCGTGTGGAGTCGCGCCTGGGCTTTCGGGTGCCGGGGAAAATCATCCGCCGCCCGGTGGAGCTGGGCCAGCGCGTCCAGGCCGGCCAGGTGCTGGCGCAGCTGGACCCGCAGGACTACAAGCTCTCGGAAGCGGCCGCGCGCGCGCAACTGGCCGCTGCCGCCACCAACCGCGACCTGGCGGCTGCCGACTTCAAGCGCTACCAGGACTTGAAGGACCAGAACTTCATCAGCAGCGCTGAGCTGGAGCGCCGTGACAGCACGCTCAAAGCCGCCCAGGCCCAGTGGGACGCGGCCCAGGCCCAGCTCAGAGGCCAGGGCAACCAGGCCGGCTACACCACGCTGGTGGCGGACGTGTCGGGTGTGGTGACCGCCGTGGATGCCGAGGTCGGCCAAGTGGTGGCAGCCGGCACACCGGTGGTGCGCATTGCCCAGGACGGCGCGCGCGATGTGCTGTTTGCTGTGCCGGAAGACCGGGTGCAGCAGCTGCGGGTGGGCTCTGCCGCGCAGGTGCAGCTGTGGAGCACGCATGCCACGGTACAAGGCGTGGTGCGCGAGGTGGCCGCCAGTGCCGACCCGGTTACCCGGACCTACGCGGTGCGGGTCGCGCTGCAGGCCAAGGATGCCCTGCCTTTGGGCTCTACCGTGTCGGTGACCGCCGCAGCACTCTCCCATGGCGATCTGGCCGTGATCAAGCTGCCCACCAGTGCCTTGATGCGCGACGGCAATTCCAGCGCGGTCTGGGTGCTGGAGCCGGCCAGCATGACGGTGAAACTGACCCCGGTGGAGGTCCTCACGGCGGATGGTAACGAGGCAGTGCTGGGCAGTGGCCTGAAGCCCGGCATGCAGGTAGTGTCGGCCGGCGTGCATGTGCTCTCGCCGGGGCAAAAAGTGACCATCTACCAGGCCGGCCGGGTCGCTGCCCCCGTCGCCACTGCAGCGGCTGGCGCTTCCTCCGCTGCCCCTGCCTCCGCGGCGCAGAAGTGAGCCGCGCATGAGCAACGATGTCTCGCACAAGGGTTTCAACCTGTCCCAATGGGCGCTGGAGCATGGGCCGCTGACACGCTACCTGATGGTGGTGCTGATGGTTCTGGGCATTGCCGCCTACTTCCAGCTCGGCCAGGACGAAGACCCGCCCTTTACCTTCCGCGCCATGGTGGTGCAAACCTACTGGCCCGGTGCCACGGCGCAGCAGGTGGCCGAACAGGTCACCGACAAGCTGGAAAAGACGCTGCAGGAAGTGCCCTATGCGGACAAGATCCGCAGCTACTCCAAGCCCGGTGTGTCGCAGATCACGCTGGAGCTCAAAGACTCGTCCAAGCCCAGCGAGGTCGCCAACGTCTGGTACACGGTGCGCAAAAAAATTGGCGACATGCGCGGCACTTTGCCGGCCGGTGTGCAGGGGCCCTTCTTCAACGATGACTTTGGCGATGTCTATGGCGTGATCTATTCGCTCGAAGGCGATGGCTTCAACTATGCTGAGCTCAAGACCTTTGCCGACGCCGCCCGCCTGGAGCTGCTGCGCGTGCCCGATGTGGCCAAGGTGGCCCTGTTTGGCGACCAGGACGAAAAAATCTTTGTCGAAATTTCGCAAAAGCGCCTGGCCCAATTGGGCCTGGACCTGAACCAGGTGCTGTCCCAGCTCAGCCAGCAAAACGCGGTGGAAAGCGCCGGTGCCGTGCAGACCCCGCTGGACGTGGTGCAGGTGCGTGTGGCGGGCCAGTTCAAGGCGGTGGAGCAACTGCGCGCCATGCCGATACGCGGCGCCTCGGGCAACCAGTTCCGTTTGGGCGACCTGGCTGAAATCCGCCAGGCCTACGTGGATCCACCGGTGGTGAAGGTGCACCACCACGGGCGGGAAGTGATTGCCCTGGGCGTCTCCATGACCAAGGGCGGTGACATCATTTCTCTGGGCAAGTCCTTGCAAAAGGCCTTTGCCAAGATTGAAAAAGAGCTGCCCGCCGGTGTCACCCTGTCCAAGGTACAGGACCAGCCCAAGGCGGTTGCCAGCTCCGTGGGCGAGTTTGTGGCCACGCTGATGGAGGCCGTGGTGATCGTGCTGGTGGTCAGCTTTGTGTCCTTGGGCCTGCACAAACGAACCGGTAAGCAGCCGCTGTGGAAGCGCTATTACGTGGACATGCGCCCCGGCCTGGTGGTGGGCATCACCATTCCGCTGGTGCTGGCGGTGACCTTTCTGGCCATGAACTACTTTGGCATTGGCCTGCACAAGATATCCCTGGGCTCGCTCATCATTGCCCTGGGCCTGCTGGTGGATGACGCCATCATTTCGGTGGAAATGATGGTGCGCAAGATGGAGGAGGGCTATGACAAGGTACGTGCCGCCACCTTCGCCTATGAAGTGACGGCCATGCCCATGCTCACCGGCACCCTGATCACCGCCGCCGGCTTTTTGCCGATTGGCCTGGCCAAGTCGGTGACCGGCGAATACACCTTTGCCATCTTTGCCGTGACGGTGATTGCGCTGGTGCTGAGCTGGATTGTGTCGGTCTACTTTGTGCCGTATTTGGGCACGGTGCTGCTAAAGGTCAAGCCGCACCAGTTCCACCCGGAGCCTGCTGCTGCAGGTGGGGCAAGCGGCGCTGAGGCCGGCGCCGTGGTGCAGCACGAGCACTTCGACACACCGTTTTATCAAGGATTCCGCCAGGTGCTGAACTGGTGCCTGGCGCACCGTTGGGTCACGATTGGTGCCACGGTGCTGGTGTTTGCGTTGGGTATTGTCGGCATGGGCCAAGTTCAGCAGCAATTCTTCCCGGACTCCAGCCGGCCCGAGGTGCTGGTCGATACCTGGTTCCCCGAGGGCACCTCTTTTGCCGCCAATGAGGAGGTCTCCAAGCGCATCGAGGCGCGGCTGCTGCAGGAGGAGGGCGTGGGCAATGTCAC